>JAIMBE010000118.1 GCA_023511565.1 Bacillota bacterium | reverse complement strand
GAATCAACCAGGTACAGATGAAGGAGCAGATCGGGCTGAATTTTGCTGCGGCGTTGCGCGCCTTCTTGCGCCAGGATCCGAACATCATTCTGGTGGGCGAGATTCGCGATTTTGAAACGGCAGAGATTGCCGTCAAGGCGGCCCTGACCGGTCACCTGGTGCTTTCCACGCTGCATACGAACGATGCGCCCTCTACGATCAGTCGACTGATGAACATGGGCATTGAGCCGTTCCTGGTGGCGACGTCGGTGAATCTGATCTGCGCACAGCGCCTGGTGCGGCGCATCTGCACGAACTGCAAAGAGGTCATCGAGGTCCCCGAGCAGGCCCTGCTGGATGCCGGATTTACGCCCGAGGAAGCCAAGACCGTCCGCGTGATGCACGGGCGCGGCTGTAGCGCCTGCAACAACACCGGCTACAAGGGGCGGGTGGGTCTGTATGAGGTCATGGAAATCACCGATGAGCTGCGCGAGTTGATCCTGGTGGGGGCGTCCGCGCTGGAGCTGAAGAAGAAAGCGATTGAAATGGGCATGATCACGCTGCGGCGCAGCGGCCTGATCAAGATCAAGGACGGGATCACGACGCTCGAAGAAGTGCTGCGCGAAACCGTGCTGTGAAGGAGGGGGTATGGCTGTGCCATCGTTGAGCGAACTGCTGAAGCGCATGATTGAGCTGGGCGGCAGCGACCTGCACATCACGACGAATTCGCCGCCCCGCGTGCGCATCCACGGCAAGTTGCGCCCGCTCGACCTGCCTCCGCTGACGGCGTCGGACACCAAGGCCCTGGCCTACAGCGTGCTGACCGATGCCCAGAAGCACCGGCTCGAAGAGAACCTGGAGCTGGACTTCTCGTTTGGGTTGAAGGATCTGGCCCGGTTTCGGGGCAACATCTTTCACCAGCGCGGCGCCGTAGCCGCCGTGTTCCGGATGATTCCCTGGGAGATCAAAAGCTTTGAAGCGCTGGGGCTGCCGCCGGTGGTGAAGACGCTGTGCGACCGGCCGCGCGGACTGATTCTGGTCACGGGCCCGACGGGCTCGGGCAAGTCCACGACGCTGGCGGCGATGCTGGACAAGATCAACAGCGAACGGGAAGAGCACATGATCACGATCGAAGACCCGATCGAATTCCTGCACACGCACAAAAAGTGTCTGGTGAACCAGCGCGAGGTGCACTCGGATACGCACTCGTTTGCGAATTCCTTGCGCGCCGCCCTGCGCGAAGACCCCGACGTGGTGCTGATCGGCGAGATGCGCGACCTGGAGACGATCGAATCGGCATTGCGGATCGCGGAGACCGGCCACCTGACCTTCGCGACGCTGCACACCAATTCTGCCGTTTCGACGATCAACCGCATCGTGGATGTCTTCCCGGCGCACCAGCAGCCGCAGATTCGCGCACAGCTCTCCATGGTCCTCGAGGGGATTTTGTGTCAGGCGCTGTTGCCGCGCGCTGACGGCCGCGGCCGCGTCATGGTGATGGAGATTCTGATTCCCAACGCAGCCATCCGCAACCTGATCCGCGAAGACAAAATTCACCAGATCTATTCCGCGATGCAGACCGGTACCGGCCAGACCGGGATGCAAACGTTCAATCAGGGGCTGGCCAATGCGTACTTCCAGAAGTTGATTACTCTGGAAACTGCGCTTTCGCGGTCGTCGAATCCGGATGAGCTGCAGGATATGATCAACCGAGGGGTGGCCACGCCGCCGCCGAGCGGTGCGGCCCGAACCTCAAGTTCCCACCAGTCCGTGAAGCGGTAACGCCGCGCACGGCCGGGGCCTGTCAGGCAGGAGGCAGTGGCTATGCCGGTTTACACCTACGTCGGAACCAACCGCGCTGGGGTCAAAGTGTCGGGCGAGCGGGTGGCCAACAGCAAGGCCGAGCTGACCGACCTGCTGCGCCGCGAACAGATCACCGTGAATCGGGTGAAAGAGAAGGGTAAGGAATTTGTCCTGCCGACTGTGGGCGGTGGTGTCAACACGAAGGAGCTGGCCATTTTCACGCGTCAGTTCAGCGTGATGATTGATGCCGGGCTGCCCCTGGTGCAGTGCCTGGAGATTCTGGCCGGTCAGCAGGAGAACAAGACGTTCAAAAAAGTCCTGACCGGAGTGCGCAGCACGGTCGAAGGTGGCAGCACGCTTTCGGCGGCGATGCGGCGGTTTCCCAAGGTCTTCGACGATCTCTACGTGAACATGGTCGAGGCGGGCGAGACCGGCGGGATTCTGGACACGATTCTGCAGCGGCTGTCCACCTACATTGAAAAGAACGTCAAACTGAAGCGCGCCGTGAAATCGGCGTTGGTCTATCCGGTGGCGGTGTTGCTGGTGGCCGTGGGTGTGATCGTGCTGCTGCTGTGGAAGGTAGTCCCGATCTTTGCCCAACTGTTTGCCGGCCTGAACGTGGACTTGCCCCTGCCGACGCGCACGGTGATCGCCATTTCCAACTTTGTGGGCAGCATCTACGGATTCCTGATCCTGATGTTCTTTGCGGCACTGGCGGTGGGCGTCAAACTCTGGTATGGCACGCCGCAGGGACGCTATGCGATTGACGCGTTGCTGCTCCGCTTGCCGCTGATCGGGATCCTGCTGCGCAAGATTGCCGTGGCCCGTTTCACGCGTACGCTCGGCACGCTGATCACCAGTGGTGTGCCGATCCTGGAAGGTCTGGACATCACGGCGCGCACTGCGGGCAACGCGGTGATCGAAAAGGCGATCCTGCATGTGCGCAAGGCGGTCGAAGCCGGACGCACGCTGGTGGATCCGTTGCGCGAAACGGAAGTCTTCCCGAGCATGGTGGCGCAGATGATCGGCGTGGGCGAACAGACCGGCGCGATGGACGCCATGCTCCAGAAGATTGCTGACTTCTACGAAGATGAAGTGGATGCCGCCGTCAAAGACCTGCTGGCGGCGATGGAACCGATGATGATTGTCTTCCTCGGCATCGTCGTCGGTGGCATCGTCATCTCCATGTACCTGCCGTTGTTCGAGCTGATTGCAAAGCTCGGGGGCGGATAAGCCGGCGGCCGCCGGCCCGTCTGTCAGCAACGGCAGCGGCAACCCAGCAAGGGGCCGGCGGATAGGTCTCGATGGACAGCACGCAAAACGTGCGCGACTGGCTCGGCTGGCTGGTGCGCGTGCGGTTCCTGGTGATCACGCTGCTGCTGGCCATTATCCTGGTCCTGCGTGATTTCGAACTGCTCGCCCTGCCCGCGCGGCTCTTTCTACCACTCCTTCTGCTCTGGTATGTCCTGGCCCTGTTCTTCGCCATTCTGCTGCGCTGGGTGACCGAGTCGCACTGGCAGGCAGCCGTGCAGCTCGGCTGCGACGTGGCTTTGGTCACGGCCCTGGTGCACATCAGTGGCGGATATGAAAGTTTCTTCGTTTCCCTTTATTTACTGGTCATCATCGTGGGCAGCATTCTGTTCACGCGGCTGGGAGCCTTTCTGACTGCGCTGGGCAGTTTTCTGGTGCTCATGGTGGTTGTCGAGCTGGCCTATTTCGGGAAGATCCCCAACTTCGCGGTGCAACGACCCAGCCAGGAGGCGCTGCAGCTCTGGCTGATCAGCAATTTTTTTGCCTTCTTCTCGGTGGGCTATCTGGCCAGCCAGCTCACGCAGAGCCTGCGACGCAAGGGCCTGGAGCTGGAGCAGAAACGCGAGCAGCTGAAAGACCTGCACGCCTTTGCGGAAGACATCATCCAGTCCATGCGGGGCGGCTTGCTGACCACCGATCTGGACGGCACGATCCGCCGGCTGAACCGCGCCGGCGAGGAAATCACCGGCTACCGCGCCGCAGAGGTGCGCGGCCGTCGGGTGAGCGAACTGTTCCCGGGTTTGCTGGTGCCAGACGGCCGTCTGCAGCTGGACACGGTGCCGCCACGCAAAGAGCTCGAGTTCCGTACTGCCCGTGGCGAGCTGCGCTACCTGGGCGTTTCGGTGTCGGCACTGCGCACCGCCGATGGGCGCCGCACTGGTTATGTGTTTAACTTCCAGGACCTGACCGAGCTGAAGCGTCTGGAAGAGGAAGTGGCCACGAAGGAACGGTTGGCGGCGGTCGGCCGGCTGGCTTCCGCCATCGCCCACGAAATTCGCCAGCCACTGACGGCCGTGGCCGGTGCCGTGCGCGAACTGGCGCGGCTGGTGCCGATGGAAGAAGACGAAAAGCATCTGGTGAACATTGTCAGCCGTGAATCGGAACGCCTGAACCACATCGTCAGCGACTTCCTGCAGTACGCGCGCGAGAAAAGCTATGCCTTTGCGGTCGAGGATGTGCGCAACCTGCTCGACGACACCCTGACCCTGCTCGAGCAGAAGCCGAACCTGAACGGAAACTATCGGATCGAGCGGGCCCTGGGTAGCCAGCCGGCGCGCGCGCGGGTGGATCGGAACCGACTCCAGCAGGTGTTCTGGAATCTGTGCGACAACGCGCTGCGCGCCATGCCCAACGGCGGCACGCTGCGCGTCAGCGTCGACGTGGATCCTTTCTGGGTGCGCATCCGCTTCCGCGACACCGGCCCGGGGATTGATCCGGCCGTGGCCGAAAAACTGTTCGAACCATTCCAGTCCGGCTTTGCCGGCGGCACCGGCCTGGGGCTGGCCATTGTCTATCAGATTGTGCAGGCGCACCAGGGGCGGCTGCGGGTGAGTTCTGTTCCTGGTCAGGGCGCGGAATTTTCCGTCGAGCTGCCCCGCGCCGTGTAAGCCGCCGGCGGCCCGTTGCAGGGCACGCAACAGCACGCGGCAAGGTCGTCCGCTGGCGTCGCCGCCGTGTCAGAATGCGAACGGGCCGGCCACGTCCGGAGCGTTCCATGGCCATTGGGACACAAAACCTGCCTGCCACCGCCAGCCCCAGAGTCCACGTACTCGTGGTGGACGACGAAAAGTCCATCTGCGAGCTGCTAGAAATCACCTTTCGCAAGGAAGGCTACCGGGTCGAAACCGCACCCGACGTGGAGACGGCACGGCGCAAAATTGAGTCGCAGGTCTTCGACATCATTATCAGCGACATTCGCCTGCGCAGCGCGCCGTCCGATGCCACTGGCGTCGAGCTGCTGCGGTTCGCCAAGGAGATCGCTCCGAACTGTACGTTCATCCTGATCACCGGTGTGCCGCGTGTGGAAACAGCGATTGACGCGCTGAACTACGGTGCCGATCGGTACGTGATCAAGGGCGACAAGCTGACCGAAGAGCTGCGACAGGTGGTGCGTCAGGCCACCGAGCACATTGCCCTGCGCCGCGAAGCCGGTTACCTGCGGCGCGAGCTGCGCCGGCTGACTGGACTGGACAATCTCATCGGCCGCAGCCCGCGGATGCGCGCGCTGTTCGATCTCGTGCAGACGATCGCGCCACAGGATTCCCGCGTGCTGATTACCGGGGAGAGCGGAACCGGCAAGGAGCTGGTCGCGCGCGCGATTCACGAAAACTCGCCGCGCAGCCGCGCGCCGTTCATTACGATCAACTGCGGCGCATTTCCCGAGACGCTGCTTGAATCGGAGTTGTTCGGCTACGTACGCGGCGCCTTCACCGGGGCGCATGAAAACCGGATCGGGCTGTTTCAGGCGGCGCACGGCGGCACGCTGTTCCTGGACGAAATCGCCGATATGAGCCAGGCGATGCAGGTGAAGCTGTTCCGGGTGTTGCAGGAGGGCCGTGTGCGCCCGGTCGGCTCGACACAGGAAGTGGAAGTGGACGTCCGCGTCATCGCCGCGACCAACAAAGACCTGGAGCGGGAAATCGCCGAAGGCCGATTCCGCGAAGACCTCTACTACCGCATCGGGGTCATCCCGATTCACCTGCCACCGCTGCGCGAACGCCGCGAAGATATCCCGCTGCTGGCACGATATTTCCTGGATCGCTTCCGACAGAAGATGAACAAGCCGGTCGAAGGAATCACGCCGGAAGCCCAGGCCCTGCTGGAAGCCTACGACTGGCCCGGGAACGTGCGGGAGCTCGAAAACACCCTCGAACGCGCCGTGGCGCTCGAAGCCAGCCCGATGATCCGTCCCGAGTCGCTGCCGGAGAAGATCCGGTTCCGCGGTGCACCGCGTGCCGAGGCCACTGCGCCATCTGAACCGGACTTTGAGGTGGAAATTCCGGACGAAGGACTCGACTTCAAAGCCTGGATCGAAGACCGGGAACGCCTGCTCATCTTGGCGGCACTCGAAAAATCCGGCGGTGTCCAGCGGCAGGCGGCACGCCTGCTGAAGATGAGCTACGACAGCTTCCGCCATTACCTGAAAAAGCACCGAATCGAATAGCTTCGCACCACAAGCCGCCACTGCAAATACCCAAACACCACTGTTCGTCATCGTCCTGTGGTTGGGGCCGGGTTCGCTCGGCAGCACGTGCAAGCTGGGGGTGGCCATCTGGTGTTTTTCACCGCGGCGATGTGGTGGAAACTGCCAATTTCGGCGCGCAGAGACGCCCAGAAGCGTGCTAGAATCGGCTGTGGCGGAGGCCACCCATCCGGCAATGTACTGTCAGGCAGCAACTTAGGCGGATTTTGCTCTATCGGTTACCCCTGCCGCAGCAGTGGTAGCTGGCGTGCTCCTTTTTAAGGCGGTTTCCCGGATAGGAGTCAAAAGATTCTGGAAGGAGACACTATGCGCAACAAACAGAAAGGTTTTTCGCTGATCGAGCTTTTGATCGTCGTGGCGATCATCTTGATCATCGCGGCGATCGCCATCCCGAACCTGCTCCGCTCGCGGATGGCGGCCAATGAGGCTTCGGCCGTGGGTTCGCTCCGTACGCTGAATACGGCTGCGGTGACCTACGCCAGCCAGTGCGGCGGCTTCCCGCCTGACCTGCCGAACATGGGTCCGCCGGCGAACGGCTGCACGACGGCCGATCTGATTGACCAGGTATTGGCCAGCGGCAGCAAGAGCGGTTACAGATTTTTGTATCTCGCGGCCGATGCCGATGGTGATGGCAACATGGATACCTACACGATCCAGGCCAACCCGATTACCCCGGGTGTGACTGGAACGCGGTTCTTCTTCACCGATCAGTCCGGGGTCATCCGGGCCAACGTGGGCACTCAGGCTAGCGCATCTGATCCACCGATCAGCTAAACAG
>JAIMBE010000117.1 GCA_023511565.1 Bacillota bacterium | reverse complement strand
ACGGTGTGATCCGGGTCGGTGGCCGGCGCGGTGATGATCACCTTCTTCACTGGTCCGCGCAGATGCCGCCGCGCGTCCGAGCCTTTTGTGAACAGCCCGGTCGCCTCCAAGACAATCTCGGCACCGACCGAAGCCCAGTCAATCTCGCCGGGATCTTTCGTCCGAAAGACACGGAAGGGGCGGCCGTCCACCGCAATCGTATCGTCGGTGTGGGTCACCTGGTTCGGCAAATTGCCGAGAATCGAATCGTACTTGAGCAGATGGGCCAACGTCTTGGCGTCGGTGATGTCGTTCACCGCAACGAACTGAATCTCACGGTCGCCCAGGGCGGCCCGGTAGATGTTCCGGCCAATTCGACCGAACCCGTTGATTCCCACTTTGATTGGCATGGCTCCTCCACAGATACGTTCCGTTGAGACTTCCGGATGGCCGCGCTTCACGCCGGCGCAGCGTGGAAACAGGGGATGCTACCGACCTCGCCGAAAAAATGCAATCACCAGGCCGGAAGTGAAGATGGCTAGCGGGGAAATTGCCGGACTTCGACGACCGTGTCGCCGACGAAGGTAACAAAAATGGTCTCACCGGGGGGCTGACCGTAGATCCAATCTTCGGTCTCCACGCCGTCGGTCGGACGCCGCTCGCGCACCTTGCGTGTTGGCTTGCCCAGCGCGGCCAGCACCATATCCCGATCCATACCGACCACAGCGCGGCGCTCCCGGATGGCGATCTGAAACTCTTCTGGCAGGGTCTCCACCCAATGCACCGCGGCCGACTGCCGCGACGTGAACTCGAGGAATTCGCTGAGCAGGCCTTTCAACTCATCGGCGGTCAGATCCGGCAGCGGCCGGCCGAAATCGAGGATCAGCGTGGCCCCCACGCCCTGGAACCCGGCCGCCTGATTCTGGGTGGTGGTCGATACCCGGGGCAGCCCGCCGACGCTGATCTGCAACCGGTCTCGCCAGCTCCGTCGCTGCCGCCCCCCACCGTTGATGTCAATCACAATCTCCTTGTCCTTGAACTCGATCTGCGTAATCTGCACCATGTCGCCCGGACGGCCGGCGGCGCCGTGGTTGGCGGCCAGTTGCTGGAGCTGGCGCTCATCCACCGGGGCATCGATCTTCCAACGGAACCCCTTTTTGCCGCTGGGCAGCACCCGCTTGGCGCGGGCAAACTCCCCGGAAACGTAGCGCACGATTTCCAGGCGGGAGATGGGCTGCAGCCGGTCCGCGCGCGGGGCCGGCTTTGCCGCGGTTTCCTGTTTCGGCTTGGCGAGCTCCGGGAGTACCGGTAGATCCAGGTTGGCTGGCAATCGCTCGGGCGGGCGCGCTAGTCCGTGCCAGAAGTTCACGTAGGTGCCCCCACCGCTTGTGAGCAACACTGTGGCGGCAACCACGATCAATCGCCCGAACATGCGGCCCCACTTTCTGGCCTATTGTAAAACGTTCTGTCGGTCGGTGGAAGGACAAATTGCGCGTGTCCGGGCCAGCCACACCGTGACGGCCACGGCGGCCGCGGTCAGCACGACGCTGCCTTCCGGGCCGTAGTCGCCTCCGCTGAGCCACAACGGCCCGGACACTTCCGCTGCCAGCAATCGCGTCGGTATCCGGATTCCACTCACGGGAAAACCCAGCACCGGACCCATCACCCAGTTCCAGGCAAAGTGAATGCCGATCGGCAACCACAGCGCCCGGGTTTTCAAATAGGCAACCGCCAGCAGGATTCCAGCCAGGGCGGTGTTGGCCGTGGACAGTGGCGTGGCTGCAGGATTCGGGATGTGGGCCGCGCCAAACAGGGCCGCAAGAAGCGCGACGGCCCAGAGGGCTCCGAGCGATTCGACCAGTCGCTGGAACAGGTAGCCGCGAAAGATGATCTCCTCCCAAGCGGCCGCCAGCAACAGCATCGCTCCAAGCGCAAAAAACTCTGCGAAGCCAAACCGTTCCGGTGCCAGACGCCAGCGAACCGCCCCGCTCACAGCACCCGCCCCGACCACTGCCACAATCAGCGTCGCGCCCACAGCAACGCCCAGCAGCAGCTGGCGCCACCAACTCGGTTCGAAGGAAAGGCCCAGCGTGCGGAAGCTCCGCTGGTCAAACACGTTGAGCATCCACCAAGCGGCCGTCAGTGCTGCGACAATCATCAACGCATAGAGCGGAATGCCCTGCTCGGGCAGCAATGGCCCGCCTGCGGCCACGGGCGCGTTCCTCTGGGAGTCTCCCTGCGCCAACACCAGGTCCAGAGCGAGCTGAGCCGCCAGCGTCAGTACCCCGCACAGGAGCACGTAGAGAACCGCACGCCAGATTGCTCGCAGGCGTCCATCCGCTGCGCGAAAGATGCTGCCCGGTCCGAAACGCATTGTCTCTCCGCTACTCTTTACTCTGTGCGCTGTCCGCGGGGGACTACCGCAGCCGCACACCCTGTCGGTCAATCCGCACCGGCAGGACCATACCCCCCGCCTGCGCCACCGCCGCCTCTACGCGGGCGCGCGCCTCCGGTTCGATCAGCAGAACCAGGCAGCCGCCGCCGCCGGCACCGCAGACCTTGCCTGCCTGCGCGCCCTGACGGTGTGCGGCAGCCAAGATGCGATCCATGACCGGCGTGGCAATCGTGGGCAGGTTGCGCCGCCGGAACTCCCACTCGACCCGCATCAGCCGGCCCACTTCATTCCAGTCCTGCCGTTCCAGAGCCGATTTCATGGCGCGTGCCACCTGCGCAATATGTTCCAGGTTGCGCCAGACACGTCGGTCGCCTTCGATGTGCGCCCGGGTCACTTCCCAGTTGTTGATCCCCGACCGGCGCGGCTTGCCCGTGTAGCAAAGCACCAGCCGCCGCTCGAGCGCATCGACGTCGGTGCGCAACCGCTCGCGCCGCTCGCCGCCGGTTTCCAGATGGATTGCGGCCACACCGCCGAAGGCTGCCGGATAATGGTCTTGCGTACCGGTCGGCACGCCGAGGACCTTGCATTCGACATCGCGGCTGATGTGGATCCAGTCGACGCGGTGGCCGCCGAAACCCGTCAGCCGATCCAGAGCAGCGCACAGCGCGACCGCCAATGCGCTCGAGCCGCCGATGCCGGCCCCAGCGGGTGCCTGCGAATCGGTGGTCAGCGCGAAGCGGTCGCGGGGCTGGAAATACTTGACCAGCTCGGCCAGCAGCGGGAGCCGGTAGCGGCGTTGGGCCTGCAAAGCCGCCAGGCTGGCAAACTGCTCGCGGCGCGCGGTGTCGCGCGATCGCAAGCGAATGCCACGCCCTCCGGTTTCGATCACGCAGCGTGCATACAGTCCGATCGCCACGTTCAGCGTGAGGGCGCCTTCGTGGAACAGATAGAGTGGCCAGATGTCCAGGGTTCCGCCAGCCAGATCAATCCGCGTCGGGGCGATCGCTTTGATGCGCACGCGGTTCATTCGGCACTCAGCCAGGGGCCTGCTCGGCGAACCGGTACATCCCGGGAAGGCCGGTAGGAAGAGTTTCCCAGGATCGTTGCACCGGCCACCCACTCATTTCTGCGAGCCAGCCGCGTGCGCTTTGCGTTGGTTCTGTGCCTGGGTTTCGTGCGGCGCATCGGCCTGCTCGCGCACCAGATGGGGTTCAAAACAGCGTCGGCAGCGCGCTTCGTACTTGTCACCGGCACCGACCACAATCAGTTCATCGGACGCCACCAGCCGTTGGGTGTGCACGGCTGGATTGCCGCAGCGTACGCAGATGGCCAACAGCTTGGTGATCTCTTCGGCGATGGCCAGCAGGCGTGGCATCGGCTCGAACGGTCGGCCGAGATAGTCGGTGTCGAGGCCGGCGATGATGACCCGCTTGCCCAAGTTGGCCAGTTTTTGGGCGACAGCGGGCAGTTCGTCGCCCAGGAACTGGGCTTCGTCAATGCCCACGACCTCGGTGCGCGGCTCGACGCGCTCGAGCACTTCGGCAGCGGTGCGCACCAGCTCGGAGCGAATGCCCAAACCGGAATGCGAAACGATTTCGTTTTCCGCGTAACGGCTGTCGATCTGTGGTTTGAAGATCTGCACCCGCTGCCGTGCGATCTCGGCGCGGCGCAGTCGCCGGATCAGTTCTTCGCTTTTGCCGGAGAACATCGGGCCGGTGATCACCTCGATCCAGCCCATGTTGCCTTTGACGATATCCACGGCTCTGCCTCCGCAGGGCTAGCCTAGCACAAAAGCTGCCGGGCAAGCCGCTGCAAGCCGCAGGGTCATTCGCTCGCGGCTTCCGAGCCGGTGCCGTACAGGGCCGCGTTGTAGAATGGGGCGAAGGCGTTGATGACCGCGATGCGGAATGCGTCCTGGCGGGTCATCAGGTTGCGAGTGAGCACGCCCCAGGCGCCCTGCGCATCGCGGATGCCCTGCTGGCCGGCGAACGCGTCGATCGCCTCGGCGAGTTCGACTCCGTCGTCCACCACACGCGCGGCCAACCCCTCAGGCAACAGAATGGCGCCCGACTGGCCGTAGGCGCTGCGCGCGGAAGCATCCAACACACAGGCCCAGTTTTCCAGGAACACCAGTCGCCGACCCGGCTCCTGGACCACGTCGAGTCCACCTTCCAGGCCGACAAAATAGCGCCACGAGGACTCCTGGCGCGCGCGGGCCAGCCTCGCGACCGCTTCAGCGCGTCGGCGCGCGCCGGCCATCAGTTCGTCCCGACTGAGGGGGGTGTGGCGCACTCCGCTTCCGACTTCCACACCGACGACATCAAACTGGGCGTCGGGGTCAAGCGAAGGGCCCAGGACGGTCAACGCTTCCCAGACCGCGTTCAGCTTCGGCCGGCGCGTCGAGCCCACCGCCACAACGATTTTCCCCGGGCGTGCCATCTCCCCCCGATGCAGTATCGGCTGTAGACGACTGGCACCGCCAAACCGTCGGCGCCGCTATTCCTTCCACAACACCGTCTGCCGTTCGCGTCCGTAGCGCGCCAACAGAAACTTCTTCAGCTCCTCGAGCGAACCAAAGACCTGATCGGCGCAGGCGAGCATCCAACCGCTGATCTGCTCGATCGGCGCCTCACTGACCAGGTAGACCGGAATGCCTTTGCGGTAGGCGACGGTCAACTCGGCCGGAGTCCCTCCACTCGGCGTGCTGTTCTCGCCCAGGTAGCAGACCACATAGTCGGCGCGGTTCTCGATCTGGTCGAGATCGTAGTGAATAATCTTGCGCACGGTGCGGCGGAAGCGGTCGAGATCGGTCCGTTTCCAACTGCGGAAGTGCGCCACCTCCTCTTCGGTCAGGTTCTTCCGCTGGTCCTCGGCGGGGTCGTAGACGCGGTGGCCCAGCTCGTCGCGCAGAAAGGGCACCAGCTTGCGGCGCCAAAGCCGGCCACCGTCGGAAGCGAACTCGATCGGGCCGCACAGATAGGCCAGCATCACATTCCCCGTGCCAGCACTCTAGCACGGGTGCGCACAGCCCGCCAAGACGACCACCCTCCACACAGCGTTCCCCGAGGACAGAACATCGGTGCAAGATTTCTCAAAAAGAAAGGCTGCGCAGGGCAGTCCAGAGACAAAGAACACCGGCAGGTGATGGCAGGATCAAGAACGTTGTGGGATTCGTCGTTCGAGTAAACGGAAAGCGCACCAAAGCCAGTTTGAGGAGCAGCGGGATTCGCCCACTCAGGCTGTACCCACTGGAGAGGGCCCGGGCGGTGAGCGCGTCCTACGCGAGCGTGTGGGTCCGCAAAGCCGGCGGGAACTGGAGCGGCCGAGGGGACTCGAACCCCCGCCTACAGCTTGGCAAGCTGTCGTACTACCCCTATACTACGGCCGCCCACAGTCTATAGAGCGTTTATACCACGCTCACCTGACATCGGCAAGACACACCCGTAGTCTCTGCCGAACGTTGCGAGACAGTGTTCCCTTTCGGGAATCAATTGACCTGGCGTACGCGAGTGGCGCGGACCACCGGCGACTTCTTCTGTCGTTCGGCGAACAGCAAGGCCTTGGCTCGGTCAATATAGACGCGGGCGAACTTCTCACCGTCCTGGTAGTACACCGTCACCTGCCAGTGCCGGTGCTTGCGCCGCTTATCTTTGCCCAGAACACTCTTGCGTCTTGCGGGCTTTCTTTTTCTCTTTTGGGTTTCGGTATTCATCCCCGTCCACAAACGTGATGAGGCAATATCGCAGCCTGGCATCGGATTTACAAGTATATATTCAGTAAAGAGTAAAGAATTTGAATCGTAACCGAGAAGTTTCTCCACGAGCGGCATCATTGACGCTCCCACACGGAGTGCCCCCTGTCTTGGAGATCGGATGCGGCGCTGCGGGTGTGGGTTGCAAGCCCGTGCGAACTTTCCTGCACCAGGACAAAAACCTTTTTGACCGCTCTGCGTCTAAACAGGTGCCCAGGAGATGCGTTGAGCCGTGCGGTCCGGCCGGGCCGCGCGGGCCGGCGAGTCTCGCTGCCCGACAAGGGAACTTCGGAACGCCAGACAGCGTATCGAAACTAGAGGGCACCTTCGGACTGAGGGAATGATGGTACTCCGTTTGAACCAAGACGTGACCGTGGAGAATCCACGACAGCATGCAGCCGAAGACGTGGCGGTCGTGCGCAACCTGCTGACCGCTGGCGCCATCGCTCGCCCGGATCCGCAACGCGTCAATTTCTACGAACTGGAAGCAGGCAACCGCGTTTTCTACATCCACATCTCGCCGGTTACCGGCCACGTCCTGCTGCTGGCCAGTTGGACTGCCGACCCCGGACCGCGACAGGCTGCCACCGGCGCCTGAACGCCAGGCTGACCCGGGCGATCTCAGTTCGGCGCGCGGGGCTGCCTGTGCACCTGGTGGGTGATTTCAAACAGACGGTAGGGATGCCGATCCTCTTCGTGCGCAAAGATGCGATCAGGCAGCAGCGGAAGATTCGTTCCGAAGTAGGCATTGAAAATGACACGAAACGAATTGACCGGCGTGATAGAGGGATGGAGCGGCACGGACTCCACGCCGGGCAGCAGGTAGGCGTTCAAGATGCCTGTTTTTTCGCTCAGTTCTTCGGCTGTCGCCGTACGCCAGTTAAACCGCATCCCGTCGCGGCGAAACCGTTCGGGTGCCGGGCCTTCATCGGCCTGCAGGAGGATCACCGGCGGTGTGGCCG
>JAIMBE010000116.1 GCA_023511565.1 Bacillota bacterium | reverse complement strand
GTGTCCACTTTCACTTTGTCGCCGATGTTGATGAACGGGGGCACCTGAATCACCAGGCCGGTTTCCAGTTTGGCGGGCTTCATCACCGCGCTGGCAGTGGCTTTCTGCAGGCCGGGTTCGGTTTCGACCACGGTCAAATCCACCGTGTCGGGCAGAGAGACGCCGATGGGCCGACCTTCGAAAAACTCCACCTTGATCACCGTGTTGGGCACCAGATAGTCCGTGCTGTCGCCCAGCACGTCTTTGCTCAGAGCGATCTGCTCGAAGGTCTGGGTGTTCATGAAGTGGTAGCCTTCGGCATCGCTGTAGAGGTATTCCATTTCGACTTCGTCCAGGATGGCCCGTTCGACGAAATCCTCGGCGCGGAACCGATAGTCGATGATGGCTCCGGTGCGCAGGTTCCGGAGCTTGGTCTGCATGGAGCCACGTTTGTTGCCCGGCGTGCGGTGTTCGACGCTGAACACCACATAGAGGTTCCCTTCGTGCTGGATGACCATTCCGGGGCGCAGTTGCGTCGCCTTCACCATTACGGTTCACTCCTGGGTTCGGATCGGAGCAGCCGGCCGGAAGAATTTCCGCTCGGCAGGGACGTGCCGGCGAGCGGTGCGCGCGGCAGAACGACTATTATAGATGCCGGTGCGGGAGTGCGCAAACACGCTACGATTTCGTTCGGGGTGCAGGCCGGATCGGCCTGGGGGCGTGCCATCTCCTGTTCGATGGCCTCTGCGGTGCGCGGCAGCCGCGCGGTCAGCAGCTGGTAGCCGTCTTCGGTGATCAGGACAATGTCTTCGATCCGCACCCCCAGATTTTCTTCCGGGATGTAGATGCCGGGCTCGATGGTCACGACCATGCCGGGTTCGAGCGGGCGGCTCGGGTCGCCAGCGTCGTGCACGTTCAGTCCGATGTGGTGTCCCAGGCCATGGATGAAGTAGCGCCCGAGTGTGCGGCCCTGCCGGTCGGTGCCATGGGAGTTGATGTAGTCGTAGGCGATCTGGTGGAGGCTGTTCGGACCGCTACGGGACAGTCGCATGCCTGGCTTCAGCGCTGCCAGGGCCGCATTCTGCGCGCCGAGCACAATCTCGTAGATTTCGCGCTGCCGCGGCGAGAATGTACCGTCTGCCGGCAGGGTTCGGGTAATGTCCGCCACGTAGCCGTCACACTGCGCGCCGACGTCGAGCACTACGATATCGCCGGTCTCAATGCGCCGGCCGAGCTGGTTGTAGTGCAGCACGGTGGAGTTGAATCCGGTGCCGACAATCGGCGCGTAGCCGGTCCGCTCGCACCCCGCAAGTTTGTGGACGTATTCCATGCGCGCCGCCACCTGATACTCGTACAGTCCCGGCCGCAGCATGTGCATCGCAGCCAGATGGGCGTCGATGGAGACTTCGATGGCTTTTTCGAGCCGTCGCAACTCGGTGGGCATCTTCACCTGGCGCATGGCGCCCAGCGTCGCGCGCAGGTCGGCCAGGTGCGCGTTTCTCAATCGTGTCTTCAGCCAGTCCTGCCAGATGCGGGTGTGCGGATAGCCGGCTTCGTTCTCACGCGGCAGCAGTGTGTAGAACCGCGGAAAGACAGCCGCCAGCCGTTTCAGCTCCCCTTCCAGTTCTGCGAAGGGGCGCACTGCGGCGACGCCGGTGCGCGCGACCGCGTCGGGGTCTTCGGCTGCGAGCCGCGGCCCGTTCCAGCGTTCAGCGGTGGTGTTGCGCGGGGGCAGGAACAGGATCTCCTGCGGCCCGTCCCAGCGCCGGCCCGCCGGCGGCTCGGGAACAAGCAGCAGGGCGGCGCCTTCTTCGTTGTGGCCGGTCAAGTAGTAGAAATTTTCTTCCTGCTGGAAGACGTAGGAGGGAGAGGCATCTTCCCGACCGGTGTAGCCGAACAGCACCACCGGGCCATCCACCCGGGCCCGCAGCGCCTGGCGCCGGGCCGCGTACGATTCATTTGGCTCACGCTGTCGGGATTCGCCAAGCGATGCAATCAGCAGGAAGATCAGAAAAATCAGCAAGACAAAATGCCACCGGTTTCGGCCCATCGGTCTCCTCGCAGATCGAAGCTCCCCTTTGCTCCGCTTGAAAAGAGTCTTGATTGTAACGCAGCTCCGGCGACTGGCAAGGTCGCGGCGCTGGATTCATTCGCGTTCGGCTACGAAGATCATTTCCGGTGAATCGTCGGTGAACGGGGAGCGGTCGTAGTTGCCGTAAACAGCCGCGATCCGGAAGCCAGCGCGAGCGAGCAAGTGTTCTACTTCGCAGCGAAAGAAATAATGAATCCGGAAGCGTTCCACAAAACGTTCTTTTTGCCCGCCGGGATGCGTCAGATAAAACACAAACTCCACCTCGTTCATTTGTTTGGAGCGATGGAATGCCGCGACGCGTACCGTGCGGAGGAAGCACCGGCCATCGGGCAGCCGAGTCTCCGGGGTGTCTTCTTTCTCCTCCATCCATGCCGGGTCAAAGGTTGCCGCCGGGATCGTGTGAAACACATCCAGCACGAATGTGCCACCGGGCGCGAGGTGCCGATGCACACACCGCAGGCACGAAAGCTGTTCTTCCGTAGTCAGCAGATGCTGGAAGCCGCGAAACGGTGTGGTAATGAGTTGGTACGGCTGGCCCAAGTGGAACTTTGTCATTGAGGCGCAAAGCAATTGGACGCGCTCACGGACTTCTTCCGGTTCAGCCGCCAGCCTGGTGCGGCAACGCGCCAGCATGTTCTCAGAGCTATCCAGTCCGGTGATGCGGCAGCCGGCGCGTGCGGTGGGAATCAGGATGCGTCCCGTGCCACACCCCAATTCGAGCACCGGACCGGCAGCCTGGCGGGCCAGCTCGAGATAAAAGTCCACATCCTGGCGCTGTGCGTAGATGGGAATGGCGTCGTACAGCTCAGCGAGCAATTCAGAGTATTCGGTGGAACGCGGCTCATTCATCCGGAGTCACGGTGGACAGCGGCGCGCTGCGCAGCGCGAGCAGGAAGTTGCGCACCGGCTCGGCATCCCACTGGGCAGGGCCAATCCGCTTGAAGACCACCCGGCCGCCGCCGTCCAGAATAAACGTTGCGGGGATTCCCGAAGAGTCCAGCTCCGGCGGCAGACCGTCCTTGGAAACGTAGACCGGGAAGGCGAGGTTTTCGCGTTTTACAAACTTGCGCACTGTATCCACATCTTCTTCGGAGACGACCAGGAACGCTACACCCTGTCCGTGCAGCTCCGCATACAGACGGCCGATCGCCGGCATCTCTGCGACACACGGCCCGCACCAACTGGCCCAGATGTTGACGAACACCGGCTGGCCGCGCAGGTCACCCAGTCGCACGGTTTTCCCGTCCAGTCCGTTCACCCTCCAACTGGCATTCGGCTCGCCGTAAGAACGCAGATTGCCCACCTCGGGCAAGGTTGGCACGGGCGAAAAATCGAACCCCCCGCCGCGAATCATCAGGTAGCCGATCAGGGCCAAGCTGCCGATGCCGACCACAACCGTCAGCGCGATGCCTGCAATCACCCCGGCAAAGAAGTTCCGCTTAAAAAAGCCCATCGTGCACCTCGCATGCGGCAGAGGGCCACTTTGCCACGAAAGATAGCAGGTCTTGCGTTCATGCTAGCACAGTGCCGCAGGCGCAACAATCAGACGCGACGCGCCACCCTCCGCCCGCCGGTTCAGGCCCGCAGGCTTCCGCTTTGATTTTCACCAGCATCTCCGGCAGCACCAGCCGGCTGACTTTGACCATCGAAGCCGCCGGGCGGATCGTGCCGAAGAACTCGCCGTGTGCCCGGCCGATCTTCTCCCGATACGGGTTACCTGAATGCGCGTACGCACGACATGTTGGGCCGCGCGCCGCAGGCACGCAGCGCGGCTTCGATCATCCGCAGGGCCTGATCAGTCTGGCCTAGGGATCATCGACGGCCACGACTTTGCCGGTGGGATCGGTGGCCAGCGTCCCCGAAATGTGCACGTGCGGCCCACGCACAGGGCGCGTGCATAGCCCACGATCGGCTCCCCCCGGCGTGCCGGTTGGGGCTTTTTTCAGAATTGCTATCGAGCGCGTAGTCTCCGTCAGAAATTTCTCGCAGCGGCTGGCGTATATCATACAATCGTGTAGGTTAGCCCAGGGCTCCGCAACCCGCCTGGCCAGCGCCTCGTCCAATGGGGCGTAAGAGCCGGAACCTTTTGCTGCACAGGAGAACGCGACATGCGCACAAAACCGCTGCTGATGCTCGCTGCACTGCTGCTGCCGTCGCTGGCGGCGGCGGGTACGCTGGTCGTGCTGAACAAATCCGATCACGAGGCGGTGCTGCTCGATGGGCAGACCTTGGAAGTGATTTCGCGTTTGCCCACGGGCCAGGGCCCGCATGAGGCGGCTGCGTCGCCCGATGGCCGCTACGTGTATGTGGCCAACTACGGTGCGTTTGCCGTCTTCCGCGAAAGCGAGCGGCCGCGCATGCAGCCGGGCAATACGATCACCGTGCTCGACCTGCAGAACAGGACGGTCAAGGCTACCTGGAACTTGGGCGAGTACCGTCAACCCCACGGCATCTGGGTCAGCCGGGATGGCTCACGGGTCTGGGTGACCTGCGAAGGCAATCAGGTGGTGCTCGAGCTCGATGCGGCCACCGGCAACATTCTGAAGTCCTGGACCACCGGTCAACAGGTCAGCCACATGGTTGTGCCCACACCGGATGAGCGCAAGCTCTACGTGGCGAACATCGGCTCCGGCAGCGTGACCGTGATCAACCGGTCGGACGATTCGGTGAAAACCATCCCCACCGGTGCCGGCGCCGAAGGCATTGACGTGCTGCCGGATGGTCGCGAAGTTTGGGTCACCAACCGCGCCGCGAACACGATTTCGATTCTTCGTGTGGCCGACGACACCGTTGTGGCCACGTTGCCCAGTGGCGGCGAAGTTCCGATTCGTCTGAAATTCACCCCGGATGGCCGGCAGGCCTGGGTGTCCAACGCGCGCAGCAACACGATCACGGTGTTCGACGTCGCCACCCGGACGCTGCTGGATACGATTGCCGTGGGTGCGGTTCCGGTCGGTTTGCTGATGACGCCGGATGGTCGGCGGGTGTTTGTGGCGAACACCAACGCGAACCAGATCACGGTGATCGATCTCGCCGGGCGCCGCGTTCTGCACAGTTTCACGACCGGCAACGAGCCGGATGGGATGGCCTGGGCCGATTGAGGATTCACACGGCTGGGGCCACGATTCTGAAGGTGTCATGCGTCTGCAAGCCTGGCATGCAGCCGGCCGCGAGTTCCGCTATCACGGCCATGCCATTTTCTACCGCGACGAAGGTTGCGGTCCGACCCTGCTCTGCCTGCACGGCTTTCCCACCGCGTCCTGGGACTGGCACCGGCTCTGGCCGGGGCTGACCCGGCAGTTTCGCGTGATCGCACCGGATTTCCTGGGGTTCGGCTTCAGTGACAAGCCCCGCCAGCATCCCTACTCGATTTTTGATCAGGCCACCCTGGTGGAATCGCTGTTGTGCGCGCTGCGCGTGCGGAACTGCCATCTGCTGGCCCACGACTATGGCGACACGGTGGCGCAGGAGCTGCTGGCGCGTTTTGTCGAGCGTCGGCAGCAGGGGCTGGACTGCATTCAGATCGATTCCGTCTGCCTGCTCAATGGCGGATTGTTTCCGGAAGCGCACCGTCCGTTGTTCCTTCAACGGCTGCTGCGGAGCCCGCTGGGCGGGTGGGTGGTCCGGCTGGTCTCCCGTGGCGGATTTCGCCGGAATTTTTCGCGCCTGTTTGCGCCGCCGAATCGGCCGTCGCCGGCAGAGCTGGAGGATTTCTGGACCTTGGTGCGCCACGGCGGAGGGACACGCATCGTTCACCGCGTCATTCGATATCTGGACGAGCGTCGGCGTCACCGCGGGCGTTGGGTTGGCGCGCTGCAGCAGGCGAGCGTGCCGGTGCGGTTGATCTGGGGTTTGGAGGATCCGGTCTCCGGGGCCGGTGTCGCTGCGCGGTACCGCCAGCTCATCGCTGACCCCGACCTGATTGCGCTCGCCAGGGTCGGCCATTACCCACAGCTTGAAGCGCCAGATGCAGTTCTGGCAGGTCTGCAGGGACTAATGGAACGCTGCCGGCGCGCGACCGCAGCCGGTGCCGCCGACTCGGCCAACGCACGCCCTGCGTCCGCTTGACTTCGGTGTGGGCGATGCATACGCTGCCCACCAGGCCTGCGGTCAATCGGAAGCGGCCGTACGGGAGGAGCCTATGGCGGACCGGCTTGCCGTGCTGTTTGCCGACTATGCCGAGCATCATCGGAACCCGCGGAACCGGTGGTGTCATATGATCGGCATCCCATTGATTGCATTTTCACTGCTGGGTCTGCTGGCGGTTCGTGCCCTCCAGCTGGGCGGTGTGCGGTTGGACTGGGCCGTGGTGCTGGTCGTGCTGCTCGCGCCGGTCTATCTGTGGCTGGATGCGCGTCTGGGGACGGCGCTGGTGGTGGCCTACCTGCTCCTGTACGGACTGGCGCGCCATTTCAGCTGGCCGGTGCACCTCGCGCTGTTTGTGCTGGGCTGGGTGTTTCAGTTTGTCGGGCACGGAGTGTATGAGAAACGCTCGCCGGCGTTTTTCAAGAATCTCATCCATCTGGTCGTGGGGCCGCTCTGGGTCGCGAATCACCTGCTGCGTCTGCGGCCAGAAGCGAACTCCTGAAGACGCGACACGGGCACAGGGGTGTGCTGACGTGGTTCCTGCAGTTGCCTGTGGGGCGGTCCGGGCTGGACAGCCCGGCAGCAAACACCTAAGCTTGCCCGCAAAGCACAGTGAGAGAGGCAGCTATGCGTTGTCGAAACATTTTGGAGGCGGTCGGTAAAACGCCCTTGATTCGCCTGAACCGCCTCACGGCAGAGATCGCTGCTGAGGTGTACGTCAAGGCCGATTACCTGAACCCGGGCGGCTCGGTCAAGGATCGCATCGCCATCACTATGGTTGAGGAAGCCGAGCGCAACGGCAAGCTGAAGCCCGGTGGTACGATCATCGAAGGCACCAGCGGCAACACCGGCATGGGATTGGCGCTGGTGGCGGCTGTGCGCGGCTACAAGGTGGTCTTTACGATCAACGACAAGCAGTCGAAAGAAAAAATCGATCTGCTCAAGGCGCTGGG
>JAIMBE010000115.1 GCA_023511565.1 Bacillota bacterium | reverse complement strand
GCATTGATGCGGCACTCGATGGCATGGCCGCAGAATTTCACCTCCCCGCCGATAATGTCGGCCAGCGATTCACCAGCGGCGATGCGAATCTGGGCTTTGACCAGATCAATGTTGGTAATCCGCTCGGTGACCGGGTGCTCGACCTGGATGCGCGTATTCATCTCGATAAAGTAGAAGTCCCCGTTCTCGTCCATCAGGAATTCCACTGTGCCGGCATTGGTGTAGCCGATTTTTTCCAGCGCCGCCACAACCCGAGCCCCCATCTCGGCACGCTTGTCCGGGTCGACAACCGGCGAGGGGGATTCCTCGATTAGCTTTTGGTGCCGGCGCTGGATCGAACACTCGCGTTCGCCGAGGTGGATGACGCGGCCGTAGCGATCCCCGAGCACCTGAAATTCGATATGGCGGGGGTGCTCGATGAACCGTTCCATGTAGACATCGCCATTGCCAAAGGCCTGCAGGGCTTCGTTGCGAGCGGTGTTGAACGCACCGAGCAGGTCTTCTTTGCGCCGCACAATGCGCATGCCGCGTCCACCGCCTCCGGCGGCCGCCTTGATCATCAACGGAAAACCGATGCGCTCGGCCTCGCGCAGCGCCTGCGATTCCTCGGCCACCACGTCTTCGGTCCCGGGCACGACCGGCAGCCCGGCCGCTGTCATTTCGCGCCGCGCACGGGCCTTTTCGCCCATCATACGGATCACCTCGGGCGAAGGGCCGATGAAGGTGATGTGGGACGCCTCACAAACTTCGGCAAAGTTAGCATTTTCCGACAAGAAGCCGTAGCCCGGATGGATGGCGTCCACGTTGGCGATTTCGGCGGCGCTGATGACCTGGGGAATGTTCAGATAGGAATCACTGGCGCGGGGAGGGCCGATGCAGATGGCTTCGTCGGCAAACCGGACATGGAGCGAATTGCGGTCGGCCTCCGAGTAGACCGCCACGGTCTGGATGCCCAGCTCCTTGCAGGCACAGATAATCCGCAGTGCGATCTCGCCCCGGTTGGCAATCAGAATCTTCCGGAACATCGTCCGCCACCCGCCGCTATTTCTTCCGCGTTGGGCGGATGCTGAACAAGGGCTGGCCGTACTCGACCGGCTGACCGTTTTCCACGTGGATGCGGATGATTTCTCCAGCCACGTCGGATTCGATCTCATTCATCAGCTTCATGGCCTCGATGATGCAGAGCACCTGGCCAGGCTCGACGTGGTCGCCCACGCGCACAAACGGCTCCGCGTCCGGCGCCGGCGATTCATAGAACGTGCCTACGATCGGCGACTTGATCAGATGCAGCTCTTCGACAACAGACGGCTCTGCGGGTGCGGCTGGCGACTCCAGAGCAGGGCCTGCGGCCGGCCCGGCACCCGGCACTGCCGGCGGCGGCACCGGCTGCGCTACGACAATTTCGGGTGGCACAAATCGCCCAGCCGAAGCATTGGAATTGGCCATCGCGCGCCGCAGGCGGATCTGCAGGTCGCCGTGGCGGTATTCGAACTCTTCCAGGCCGTGTTGCACCATGAACTCCAGTACCCGCTCGAGCTGTTCGAGCTCCAAGTTGGCTGCGCTGGCCCGGGCCTCCTCGGTTTTTTTTCTGGCGGTCATCTCAGAGCTCCAGTAACTCCCGCGGAACGTGCGTCAGTGGTGTGGCCCCCACCGGGGTAACGGCCAGGTCGTCTTCAATGCGGATGCCCCCCATCCCAGGCAGATAGATGCCGGGCTCGATGGTGACCACATGGCCCGCCTCCAGGCGGGTCTTCTGTCGGCGCGCCAAGCGTGGCTCTTCGTGCACCTCGATCCCCAGGCCATGGCCGGTGCTGTGCGTAAAATACCGCGCCAGACCATGGCGCTGGAGGACGCTGCGCGCGGCGGCATCGACCGCTTCGGCGGCCACGCCCGGGCGCAGCATCGCCCAGGCGGCCTGCTGCGCTGCACGCACCACATCGTACCATTTCCGGATGCGGGCTGGAGCCCGTCCCAGAAAAACGGTGCGCGTCAGGTCCGAGCAGTAGCCGCGCAGTATAGCACCCCAATCAAAGACAACCAATTCGTTTTTTTGCAACTGTTTAGCTGTCGCACGTCCATGGGGCAGCGCAGCGCGGGCGCCGGAAGCGACAATAGTGTCGAATGCCGGACCGGAAGCCCCTGCGCGGCGCATGCGGTATTCGATCTCTGCGGCCAGCTCCAGCTCGCGCACACCGGGCCGGACCAAAGGCAGCACTTCTGTCCAGACCTGGCACGCCAGGGCCGCCGAGGCGCGCATTCGTTCCAGCTCCTCGGCATCTTTCCGTGCGCGCAGGGCTTCGACCCAGCCGGCGACACCGCGCAGGTGCACCTGACGTCCGAGCCGGCGCACCAGCTCGTCGCGCTGACTCACAGGGACGTGGGCCGCTTCGAACGCCAGCTTCAGCCGCCGCCGGCGGCCAGCCAGCAGGCCGGCCACAGCCGTCAGCAAGCCCTGGGCGGCAACCCGGACACGGGCGACGTGAACCTCGTCGCAGGCCTGAGTCGAGTAGCGGGGGTCGGTAATCAGCGTGGCCCTGTCGGGTTCCACCAGCAGCGCACCGGAGCTACCGGTAAAGCCGCACAAGTAGAAAATGTTCGGCAGATGGGTGACCAGCAGGGCTTCGACGCGTTGTCGCGCGAGCAGCTCGCGCAGAGCCTGCAACCGCTGACGATAGAGGGCACGCATGCCAAAGGCGGACGGCCGCCACAGGCCACTCCGAAGCCGGCACCCGCCCGCAGAGCCGGGGTGGCCGAGTCCCGTCAGTTGGGTATGATGCGCGGAGTGATGAAGAACAACAACTCCTGCGATTGCGTGTTCACCGTGGTGCGCTTGAACAGATGGCCGATCACCGGGATGCTGCCGATCAGCGGCACCTGAGCTACGTCCGTCCGCTGCGAAGAGATGATCACACCACCGATGACAAATGTGCCACCGTCCGGAACCGTGATCTTCGTGGAGGTGGCCTGAGTGGTCAGCGCCGGGATCCCCAGGATGCGTTCGATACCCGGGTCAATCGCCGTGTTCTCCACCAGCACGTCCATGAAGATGGTGCCTTCGGCGGTGATTTGCGGCGTGACTTCGAGCTTGAGCACAGCATCGACGAACTGCACGGTAATCGTATTGTTGATGACGGTCTGGATCGGAAGCTTGGTGCCTTGCTTGACTTCCGCTTTTTCGTTGTTCTGGGTCATCACCTTGGGCTTGGAGAGCAGTTTACCCACGCCGCGGGATTCGGCGGCACTGATGATGAAGTCCAGCGCCAGGTTCGGCGAAACGTGCGAAAAGCTGATTCCGCTGGTAGCACCGCGTGCACCCAGATTGACGTTGAGCGGCAGCGGATTCGGTCCCTGGGCGCCCGTGCTGTTGACCAACGGTGGAATCACGGGCCCCTGCAGGAGCGTAGTGGCGTTGCGCTCAACCGGGCTGGTGCCAACCGTGGTGAGTCCGCCAAAGACGGAGCGTCCTCCCGTTGTCGGGCCGATGAAGCCGAACTGGGTGCCGATTTCGCGCGAGAACTGCCGGGTGGCGGCCACGACGCGGGCTTCGATTTCCACCTGCTGGGACTTCTGATCGAGCTGCGCGATCAAATTGTCCAGCGTGGGCAGCACCGAGGGGATATCGCGGATGATCAGCATGTTCGAGCGGTCGTCGGAGAGAATTTCCCCGCGCGCGCTCAGGAAGCGCCGCAAATTGTCGCGGACGGCGCTGGCCTTGGCATAGCTGAGCACGCGGGTGGTGGTGACCGGTTCGACCGCTTCGGCCTGGGCCCGCTGCAAGTCACGCAGCGTTTCGGCTTCCTTCTTCAGGGTTTCGCGCGTGGCAATCCGCAACACATTGCCTTCCAGTTGCTTGTCCAAATTGTTGTTGCGCAGCACGATGTCGAGCGCCTGATCCCAGGGCACATCATCGAGCACGATCGTCAGCGAACCGCTGACATTGGGGTCGAGCACCACGTTCAACCCGCTGATTTCGTGAATCAGCCGGAAGAAGTCTTTCAAGTCCACATCCTTCAGATTCACCGAAATCGGCTCGCCCGTGTATTGGGTGGCCTGGGTGGCTTGGGCGGCCTGGGCCGGGACCGGTTTTGGGACCGCAGGGGCCTCGGCTCCCTTTTCTTCCTTCCGAGCGGTGGCTCCCGCTGAAGGCGCAGTCATCGGCGTTACGGGGTTCGGCCCGGGCTCGACGCCCGACTGCAGACTGGCCAAGGTGGCTGTCGGCTGGGTCAGGAAGGCAGGCAGGGCCAGGTGAGCGGGCTCGTGGTTTGAACGATCCTCAGCGGGTGCAGGTGCGACCGCTTTTGCTGCGGTGGGCCGCTCGGCCTCTGCAGCAGCGAAGGCGATGACAAGGCGGCTGCCTTCCGGCCGGACTTCATAGGGCACGTGGGAATCCAGTTCGATAACGACGCGGGTGACGGTTTCGGTGAACTGGCCGATCCGAATGCTACCCACCGGGGGGATCCCGCCCGGAATTGTGTGCCGACCCACTCGTGCGCGTGTGTTTTCAAAATCGAGCACCACACGCCAAGGATTGGCCAGCCGCAGGGCGCGATAGGTCAGCCGGCCGTTGCCTTCCACACGCACCAAGGCTTGACCCTCCTGTTTCACCACCTCCACGTTGCGGAGGACGTTGGCCGGCGCTCCGGCGACGGCCGGCCCAGCCCGGTGCGTCGGCGACGACGGCTGGGTGGCGGACTCGCCCGAGGCGAACTGCACGACCAGGCCGTGTGTGCCGCGACGTTCGATGCGCGGCTGGGTCGGTGCGCGCAACAGCACTTCGAGACGCACCACCGGCTGCGCCTCGCTGCTGTGCTGCAGAATGCGGTAGCTGCTGACCCGACCGGAGGCCAGCACGCGGGCCTGCGGGGAGACCGAGGCGGCTTGGCCGGTGATGTCGACCACGAACAACCGCTCGGTCGGCTGGTGCGTAACGAATTCCAGCGCACCGGTGGATTCGGCTTCGAAGCGGACCGACTGCGAGTCCACGACCGCCTCAACGCGCACAACCGGCACGGAGGCACCGCTGCCGTCCGCGGTCACCCCTTCAGCGGTGCTGTCGAGAGCCAACGCCCCGCCTAGCACCGCCACCAGTACGAATGTCATCCCGACGCGCGGGACCCGCCAGTTGCTGCTCATCACGATTCTCCTGCACTAGGGTAAATTCGTTTCGTGACTTGTCGCTCGATTGGCCGACCGAAGGGATCTTTGCCGGATTCGCGAAAGACGACGGCATCCAGGCTGATGCGCTCGACGACACCGTCATAGAGTTGGTCGCCTTCGCGCAGGAAATAGACACGGTTCTGTTGGTTGCTGACCACGGCGATCATGCCGCTGGGAGCTTTGACGACCCCGTGGACGCGCAGCAGGGAAATCACCAGGCCTGCCTTGCCCGGCGGGAGTTGCTGCGGCAACCCGCGTGGGCCCGGCTGGGTACTGTCGACCAGCGGATCGAACGGATCGCGCCGCGCCGATGACTGTGGCGGCTCACTCTGCGACGTCGGCGCGGCGGCCTGCGCCCAGGCGCCGACGGCGACCGCGCTGAGCAGCGCGGCGAGAATCCATCTGCAGTGACAGGCACGTGGCATCGTCGCCCTCTGGCCCTATCGTTTGGCGGGCTGCTTCGCCGCGGGCCGTTTGCCGGGTTGTGTGGCGGCCGGCGGTGTGGCTGCGGCGGCTTCCGCCCCCTGGGTAAAGAACGTGGTTGCGGTCACAATGCCGGTGACCGTCGTGCCGGGACGCACCGGATACCGCTTGGTGCGCGCAGTTTCCAGACCCTGGAAACTCAAGTCGCCCACATTGACAATCCGAGAAATTCGTCCCAGACGAGTGAAGAAGTCCAGGACAGCGAAGTACGGGCCGTCAATCTCCAGTTCGAACGGCATCTCGTTGTAGTAATCCCGCGGCGTGACCGGCTTGGCGGTGATGCGCCGAATGGAGACATTGGAAGCGGCGGCCGCACTCTGCAGGATGCGGATGAATTCATCCACTTCCTTTTCTTCCGGGACGATGGCACGCAACGTGTCGAGCTGGCGCTGCAGGGCTTCGGTCTCGGTGCGGAACTGGGAATGGCGCCGCTGCACATCCTGCAACAGAGCGACTTCCTGCGTCAGCGTGCTGACCTCGGTCTGCGTGCGTTCCAGTTCCTGGCGCTTGCTCTGCACCGGAGAATACGGAGCGTACTCCCCGACCGCAACCAAAACCACAAGCAAGAGCAGATAGACCAGTGCCTGCAGGTACCAGGGAAGTTCGCGAAACGAGAAGGCCATCGTAACCCCTCAGTCCCCGCCCGCCCCGGGAGGAGCTGGAGTCGAACGCGACTCCGGCAAGGTGAACTCCGCCGTGAGCGTGAAGTGAAAAATGGCTACGGCCGTGCTGCGCTCGTCCTGCTTGGATTCCTTGATCTCCACGTTCGAAAAGTAGCCGGAGCGCTTCAACTGCGAGATGTAGTTCGCCACAGCCATGATCGAGCCGGCGCTGCCCTCTATGGTCAGCGTGTTGCCTTTGCGTTCCAGGTTCGTCAGCCACAGCTCCGGCGTGCGCGAAACCGTCGTGGCCACCATGTCCAGCAGTTCCTGGCCGCCGGTCTTCTGCCGACGCAGGGTTTCGATCACGTCAATGCGCTGCTGGAGCTGAGCCTTTTGCCGTTCGAAGGCTTCCAGTTGCTGTTTCAGTTGTTCGAGTTGCGCTTTATCGGCGCGCAGCTTGCTGAGCTCTTCCCGCTTGGCGGTCAGCTCGGTATCCATCGCCCGGTGGTGCACCCAAAGGACGACGATGGCAATCAACACCACGAGCAGTGGGGAGAGCAGTTGCAGCGTGGCGCCCAGCGGTACGGCGGCGCGACGCGCTTTCGGACGAGGGCGACCGAGCAGGTTGATGCGAATCATGCTTCGTCAAAGCTCCTCAGGGCCAAGCCCACCGCGATGGCCAGCCGCGGCGCCAGCTCGCGCAGCCGGGCCTCGTTGTGCCGCCCGGGTGGAACCACGATCCGCCGCAGCGGGTCCAACTCTTCGACCGGCACGCCAAATTCTTCGCGCAGCAGTTGGAGCAACCCCGGAACCCGTGCCGAGCCGCCGGCCACGTAGATGCGCTGAATATTTTCCCCGGAGGCAGTGGCGCGGTGGAAGTCAAACGTTTTCTGAATTTCCAGAATCAAAATATCGGAGACAGTGCGCAGGATACTGTTTTTCTGCTCTTCGCTGACGCCGGCGACCGGCTCGCCTTTCTTCAACCGTTCGGCGTCCTCAAAACTGAGGTCGAGTTCCTTCTGCAGCGCATCGGTGTACTGATT
>JAIMBE010000114.1 GCA_023511565.1 Bacillota bacterium | reverse complement strand
CCGTGAAGCTCATTCGAGCCACGCGGACTGACCAGGGTAATCTGCCCGCCGGCGGACCGGCCGAAGTTTGCGTTCGGGTTGGCGACGGTGACGCGAAATTCGCTGACCGCATCCACACCGACCGGCGTCTGAGTGAAGTTGATGCCCTGGCCACCGGTCAGGTTATCGCTGATGTCGATGCCATCTAGGATGAGCGTGTTCTGATCGCTGCGCGCTCCGGAAACCGTTCCGCCGGTGCCGAAACCGCCGGGAGTCGCGGTGGGTTGCAGGGAGAGCAATTCCGTTGTGTTCCGCTGCAGGGTGGGCAGGTTGCGGATGAACACCTGATCGAGCACGTTGCCCACCTGGGCATCCGTGGTCTGCAGCTCGACGCCGACGCTGGCTTCGACCCGCACGGTTTCGGTCAACGGACCCACCTCCAGCGTCAGGTTCACGGTGTAGCTTTTGTTCACCTCAACCGTCAGGCGCGGCACCGTGGCCGTGCGGAAGCCCTGTGCACTGACCGTGAGCGTGTAGCTGCCCGGAGGCACGTTGGCGAACACATAGAGACCTTGCTCATTGGTCGTCAGGGTGCGCAGCTGGTTGGTGGCCAGGTCCTGCAGCTTGACCTCGGCGCCAAGGATGACGGCACCTTGTGCATCAGTCACCGTTCCTTGTACGAGGCCGGTCGTGGCGGTCTGTGCGCCCGCCGGCAGCACACCGCCGAGCAGGAGCACACACAGTGCGGCCACGCGCCACCCACCGCGCACGGCACGCGACCTCGAAGCCCTTCGCAGCATTCTGTATCCGTTCATGACTATCCTCCAGAGGAGTGATGACCCTCGAGCTGCCCATCCAGCGGAAACCAGCGGGTGCCCGTTTCCAATTCATCCTGTTTCTGTTTCAGGAGCGCCAGGGTGCGTTGAGGTCGGATGTGGGCACAGGCCACGGCGAGCGCGTTGATGGCCGCCACCGGCGCGACATAGGAACCGTTGAAGGTGGGGTTGGTGATCGGGGCAATCCAAAAGGCATCGCAGAAGCGGGCAATGGGCGTACGGTCACTGTCGGTGAGGCCGAAGGTGGGCACGCCCCGCTCGCGGGCGCGCAGGACGGCATTGACCGTTTCGCGCAGGCAGCGGCCGAAGCTGATGGCGACGACCAGGTCTTCCGGCCCCAGCAGATTGATTTTCTGCTGCACATTGCCGGTGGAACCGACCGGGGCTTCGGCGTCGTAGCCCAGCGTCACCAGCAGGTAGGCCAGCAAGTAGGCCAACGTTGCCGCCAGATCCACGCCGATGACCAGGATGCGTCGAGCCCGCTCGACCCTTCTGGCCAACGCGACGACGGCCTTGGTGTCCAGAGAAGCGCACAGCACCTCCAGATTGCGGCGGTCCATTTCCAGGCTGTGCTCCACATGCGTGGCCACGGGGCGCTGCTCGCGGGCGGCCGCACGCATCACCGCGTACGGCGTAACGTTCAAGATGAAGTGGGAGCGCAGATCAGAGGCAAAATCGCTGTAGCGTTTATAGCCAAGCGCCTGGATGGTGCGCACGATGGTGGCGGCGTCGACGCCAAACCGCTCAGCGAGTTTGCGCGAGGTCAGAAAACAGGTGTCTTCCGCGTTGGAGAGGATATTTTGCAGCAGGCGTCGGCGCTTGTCGCTCAGCTGCGACTCCGTGGCGCGAAGACGCTCTTCCAGCGGAGTGCGCCAGGATCCGCCATCCGGCGCGGACCTGCTTGGCGCACGCCTCGGAGGTGACCCGCCGCTGCGGCGTCGACCGGCAGAGAGCTGGGTGCCCATACCCTGCGAAGCGCGATGCCGCGTTCGCGTGCCGAGCCTGATACAACATATGTTGCAGAATGTCAAGAAAAAACATCATCTGTTGCATCAGGCAGCCCGCGCAGCCACACCAACTGCGTGCAAAAAAGAAAAGGTCGCACAATCCCCTGCTGACCCATGCCGAGGGCGGATACGCAGTTCGTCTCCCAAACGGAGAAACCCGGAGACTCGTTCCCGCTTCTGCAACCCGGTGGGGAGAAATTCCTGCGGCTGCTTTCGCAAAAGCCTGCCGGGGAAAAAGTGCGCTGCCGGTGAATTCAGCCCGTGCGACTGCGGGTGTTGGTAGGGGCGGTGGGGATCGAACCCACGACCTTCGGCTTAAAAGGCCGCTGCTCTACCACTGAGCTACGCCCCTGCACAAGGCCATTGTATCGTCCGCACTCGCCACCGACAACGGATTTGGCCCCGCCGGCTTTGTGGCACGACGCGGCCACACGATCTGGCGCGACCGGCGCGGCTGCGCGGCGGGCCGGGCGGTCTGCGTACGCGCGGGATGGCTGCGGGCTTCCACGCGGTCGTCGGTTTGCCGACGCTGGAAGGTCAGAGGCCCGCTGCGCGCCGGCCGCGTTTGCGTTTCCACTCGTGTTCGCGGCGCAGCTTGCCCTGATGTTTGTGGAGCTGACGGACCAACTCGGCAAAAGCCTCCTTCACGCTGGTGCGCACGTCGGGGCCCTGCGCGTTGGCGTGCAAGGTGCCGGTGGGGAGCGACAGGTTCAGCGAAAATTCATACTGCGCCCGCCGGGGATGTTTCTCGAAAGCTCCGTGTACCTGTACCAGGTCGGGCGCATAGCGCTGCAGGAGGCGGGAGAGTTTGGTTTTGTGTCGTGCAATCTCGCGTTCGACCGGTTCGCGGTGTTCCACGTCTTTGTAGCTGAGCGTGATGTTCATCGTTCACCTGTTCGGGGCGCGCATGTCCTCGACTTCGGTGCGGCATGCTGCGAAGCGGCAGCACGTCAGCATAGCAATTCGACCCACTCCCTGCAACCGGACCGGCCGGGAAGGATTGTCTTTTCGTTCCTGCCCACGCAGAATACCCGCGAGGGCACCCTCCATGGACGCTCTGGCTCCGCAACCTGACCTTGCCCTGGGCCGCGTACTCGTGGGTCCAGCCGGCTGGTCCTACACCGATTGGGTCGGCGTTGTGTATCCCGCACGTCGACCGCGCGGGTTCCACGAAGCGGCGTTCCTGGCCGATTTCTTTGACACGATCGAAATCAACACTTCGTTCTATCAGCCGCTGCGTGCTGCGTCGGCTCGACAATGGATCGAGCGGGTCCAGGGCAATCCGAATTTTCTGTTCACCGCCAAGCTCTGGCAACGCTTCACACACGAGACCGCACGGGCCGGCCTCGCCGAGGAAACGGCCGTCCGTGAAGGTTTCGATGTGTTGCGTGCCGCCGGCCGCCTGGGTGCGGTCCTGCTGCAGTTTCCGTTCTCGTTCCACAACACAAAAGAGAACCGCCAGCAGCTCAGGGCGTTGCTCGACCGGTTTGCCGATTATCCGCTGGTCGTGGAGGTGCGACACGCGAGTTGGAACGAGCCCGCCTTCTACCAAATGCTCGAAGCGCGCGGTGTGGGCTTCTGCAATCTGGACCAGCCGATTCTGGGTCGCGCCCTGCGACCCTCGCAGCGCGCCACGGCGCCGGTCGGCTACGTGCGGTTGCACGGTCGCCGCTACGTACCTGGTTTACCGACGACCCCAGCTCCGCCCCGGAGGAACGCTACAACTATCTCTACAGCCTGGCGGAGCTGGAACGCTGGGTCGAGCGCATCCAGGCCGTGCGCGAGCGCTCTCGCACCACTTTTGTGATCACGAACAATCACTTCGGGGGCAAGGCCGTTGTCAACGCCCTGCAGTTGCTCTATCTGTTGACCGGCCGACGCGTGCCCGTGCCGGAGCTGCTGCGTCACCACTATCCCGAGTTGGAGGCAATCGCCCGCACGCCGGCGCAGATGCCGGCGCTGTTCCCGCAACCGCCAAAGTAGGCTGCGTGGTGGCCGGTGGCGGAAGTCGCGCTTGCGTGCGGCACGCCGAGAGAGGCCGCCACCCATGCGGCCGGCCGGGCCGAGCTACTTCTTGAACAGGTCTTCAAAGGCTTTCCGCGCGTCCTGCGGCGACAAACTGCCGAGCCCCGAAAGTGATGGGGCGGGCGAGGTGGGTGCCGTATCTTTTTCGACCGTCATGCGAAACTCAAAGAACGTGCACTCGTTGCGGGCATCCTTGCGCGGGATACGTTCGGGGATGGGCTGCGTGCACTCAAAGCGCGCGCTGGAATCAAAGTGCACACACTGTTTGCAGGAGTGCAGTTCGAAGCCACAGCGCGGGCACTGGCCGTTCAGATCCACCGTGGGGGCGAGCACGTGGCCGCAGTTCGCACAGCGCGCGCGCACCACTGTACCCACCATGCGCGGCGTCCGCGGACCCAGCCGGTCCAGCCGCGGGTGGCCTTGGGCGGGGCGCTGTTCCCGGCCCTTTTCTTTTTCCGTTTTTTCGTACTCCTGATAGCCCCGCTGCCTGTATTTGCGTTCCATGGGGAGAAACCTCCACAGGTGGGAATTCCATGATACCGCGATTCGTGGCGGGCACCAGCAAAAAAGCGCGGGGTTGTGAAAATGCCACCCCGTTGGCCGGCGGCGGTCCGCCGGCCGGCCGCTACCCGCCTGCGATGGCCCCGATGATCTGTAGCGGTTCGGCGCCGATGGCGACCGCGGTAGGCAGCGGCGCATCGGGCGAGAGGTGCGAAAGATCTTCCTCGCCGGCAAAGATGCGCAGAAAGGGCCGTCGCTGTCCGGTGGCGTGATCCCGGATGGTGCCCTGAAGCATCGGGTAGCGCGCTTCGAGCGCGTCCAGCACAGCGCGCAGGGTGACGGGCTCGCGGCATTCCAGTTCGACTTCCGGGCCGAGCCGGGCGAGCCTGCGCAAGGGATACGGCAGCACGAGGCGAATCACGGCAGCGTCTGCACCTCCACGGAGAGCACGGCGGGCAGGTGTTCGGCAATGGCCTGCCAGTGGTCGCCCGCATCGGCGGAGGCGTACACCTGGCCGCCGGTGGTGCCGAAATAGACGCCGCAGGGTTCCAGCCGATCCACGGCCATCGCTCCGCGGAGCACATTGACATAACAGTGGCGCTGCGGGAGCCCGTTCGTCAGCGGTTCCCAGTCCCCGCCACCGGTGCGACTGCGATAGACGCGCAGCCGACCCTCCGGCGGAAAGTGTTCGGAGTCATTTTGAATCGGCACGACGTAGATCGTTTCCGGTTCGTGGGCGTGGACGACGATCGGGAATCCGAAGTCGCTCGGCAGGTTCCCGCTGACTTCGCGCCAGGAGTCTCCCGCGTCATCGGAGCGCATCACATCCCAGTGTTTCTGCATGAACAGCACGTTCGGGCGCGCGGGATGCAGGGCGATGCGGTGCACACAGTGACCGACGGTGGCGTCCGGGTCAGGCAGAAAATTCGACTTCAGCCCGCGGTTGATGGGCTGCCAGCTGCGGCCACCATCGTCGCTGCGAAATGCGCCCGCCGCCGAGATGGCCACGAACAGCCGCTCCGGGTTGCCAGGCACAAGCAGGATCGTGTGCAGACACAATCCGCCGGCGCCGGGCTGCCACTGCGCGCCGGTTTCATGCCCGCGCAGGCCAGCCAGCTCGTGCCAGCTTCGGCCACCGTCGGTGGAACGGAACAGTGCGGCATCCTCGACGCCGGCATAGACCGTGTCGGGATCGTCGAGCGAAGGCTCCAGGTGCCAGACGCGCTTGAATGTCCACGGATGCTGCGTGCCGTCGTAGCCCTGATGCGTAGTCAGCGGCCGGCCCGTTTCTGGCGAGGTGTCGTAGACAAACCGGTTGCTGGCGCCGGCCGGAGGGCTGTAGGGATCCGGCAACGTTTCGCCGCCGGGTGTGAACCACGTGCGCCCGCCATCGTCGGAGCGCTGAATGATCTGTCCGAACCAACCGCTGGTCTGCGAGGCGTAGATGCGGTTCGGGTCAGCCGGGGAACCTTTCAGGTGATACATCTCCCAACCGCTGAACAGCGGCCCCTGGATCTCCCATCGCTGGCGCGTTCCATCAGCAGCCAGCAAAAAAGCCCCTTTCTTCGTGCCCACCAGCACCTGAACCTGGCTCATGATGGCTCCTAGGTGAGATTCGCGAGGTGCGCGAGAAGAATGCAGCCCACCCTTCCGCAGGCAAGTCGGCTCGCAGCAAGCTGCGCGGCTGCCCGCAGCGCGCCAAGATCACCTCGGCGGCGCGATATCCGCTGCGAACGGCGCCTTCCATCGTACCCGGCCAACCGGTCGCTGTCCAGTCGCCGGCCAGCAACAGATTCGGGAGGTCGGTGGTGGGGCCGACGCGCCAGCGGTCGGCTTCCGGAGTCGGCGAGAACGTCGCGGCAGCTTCCTTCACGACGGTGGCCTTCAACAGGCGGGCGGTGCGGGTCGCGGGCAGCACTTCGGCCAGTTCCGCGCAGGCCAGCTCGACGATCTGCTGTCGCGAGCGCGCGAGCAGTTCATAGGAGGCGCTGATGACGAGCTGCACGTGCTGTTCGCCTTCCCCCCGTGTGGCCGGCGGGCTGTAGAGAAAGGTCTTGTTGAAGATCCACTGTACGGTGCAGTCGAGCAGCGTCAGGAAGGGTTCCTGCATCACCGGCCGGTCGTAGAGCAGATGCACACCCGTGATGGGGGACACCTGCAGCCGACGCAGGCCGGCCAGTTCCGCATTGCGCTCCACGACCGCTTCGGGCAGCAGGGCGAGCAGCACGTCGTGCGGCACCGCGGCAATGTAGAAATCTGCCGTGGCCAGCTCGCCGTTGTCGAAGCGGACCCCGACGATTCTGTCGTGCTCGACCTCGAGCCGGCGCACAGCCGCCCGGGTGTGGATTTCCCCGCCCGCCCGTTCGATGGGGCGAGGGCAACCGGCATAGAGTTCCCCCAAGGGCACGGAGGGCACTCCCATGCGAAAGCCCCAACGATGCGCGAGGAAGGCCTTCCAGAAAACGTCGGTACCGTAGTGCGCGCTGGCACGGTCGAGTTCCTCGTTCAAGGCGCTGACCAGCACGACACGCCAGAACCGCTCCACGGCTCCGGGAGGCTGACCGCGACGGCGCAGCCAGTCGAGCATGGTCACCCCGCGTGTATCCGGCGGAGGACCACCGTGCCGCACAATCGCGCGCAGGGCACCAAGGATGGCCTGCTTTTCCGTCCAGTGGAGCGAAGGAAACCGCAACAGTGCTGGTGCCAGATGCCAGGGAGCCGGCAGCGGCGCGGCCGAAATCACTCCCCGCCGTCCCTGGCGGTCGAGAAAATAGAGGCGGTCAAACCAGCGAATTTTGTCCGCAGCGCCGGTGCGGCGGAAGAAATCGTCCAGGTTGGTGCAGCAACCCAGAGTGACGTGCTGACAGTTGTCCACGTGGGTGCCATCGGGCAGATCGTAGGAGGTCGCCCGGCCGCCCAGATGCGGCCGGCGTTCAAAGAGGCGCACGCGCAGGCCGGCTTCAGCCAGTGCGACGCCCGAGGAGAGCCCCGCCAGCCCGCCGCCGATCACGATCAC
>JAIMBE010000113.1 GCA_023511565.1 Bacillota bacterium | reverse complement strand
TGCGCCGGAGCTGCTGCAGTCTGCGCTGGGTCCGTTCTGCCAGGGCAAACTCGCGGTACGACTGTACCAGTGGCGCCGGTACCTGCCGACGGTACAGCCGCGAAAGCAGGAAGGCGGCCGCGGCTTCCTGCACGCGCAACGGCGCGTCGCGCAGCAGATCGCTCAGCCGTACCTGGGCGACCTCGTCCCTCAGCCGGATCGTGTGGGTCAGGCCTGCGTAGGGGTAGAACTCGACGCGAAACTCCGGTGGGCGACCCGGACAGCCCAGCCGCGTGAACATGCGCACGAACAGCCGCGCGCCACCTGGAACGGGAATGCCGCTGGCCGCCTTCATGAGGGACGGCGCCGCACCGGTGGCGGGGTGTATTCTTCTTCGGCCTTGCGGGCTTCGGCCAGCGCGTCCTCGGTGCCCAGGATGGCGTCCTCGAGCGTTGCGCGATAGCTCTCCAGTTCCGGACCCTTTTCGAGCAGCGGCTTCAGATAGGCCAGGAACTCTGCCGCTTTGGTTTTCATCCGCTGGATGCCGTTGCGGATCTCTTCCTGCTTTTCGCGGCCCAGGTCAATCAATTCGGCAGCATCATCCACGCAGCCGACGTACGCATTCAACAGGGCATTCAGGCGTTCGGCACGGCGCGGGCCGCGGTGACCGCGATGCAGCTCGTAGTCGAATTTTTTCAGGCGGTCTTCGGCGAATTCGAGGAACAGTTTGATGCGCAAATCGGTGGTTTCTGCATCCCGGATTTTGTCCGCTTCCAACGCGGTCAGATAATCGGGCTTCTGGGCTACGGCTGGCTGCAGGCCGGCGACACTGAGCAGGGCTGCGACGCTGCTGAGTAGAAGTCGTTTCATGGGGCACCCCCGGTAGGCCGCCGCGACGCCAGCGGGAGTTCCGGCAGGGGCTGGGGGCGATGCGGAAACAGCATCTCGAGCAGCCTTTGGTTCATCTGCTCGAGCTGCTCGCGGATGGCTTCGAACGGTCCCCGTTGCGGCACCGGCAGGGCGAGGATCGTCTGCTCCAGATCCCGTAGGCTGCGCCGCAAATGAATCTGCAACTGGCGGAAGCCGCTCGACTGCCGCTCCGCATTCCGTCCGCTGTTCTCCAGACCCGTGAAGGCCGTCCGGGCCAGCTCGTAGTATTCCTCCAGCGTGCGCAGCGCTGCCTCGTACTGTTCCGCGCGCACCTGTTGGTGCACCAGTTTCATCAATTCTTCGCCGAGGGGCGGGAAGCGCCGGGCTTTTTGCACCGGATCGGTTTCGCGTGCAAACCGCTCGCGTTGCGCGGCAATTTTCTTCGGATCCTGGATCCAGCTGGAGGCTTCGCCGGGCACCAGCAGCAGGATGAGAGCGGCAACCAGAATGCCAATGTGCCGTCCCGTCCGCCTCACCGCTTCCGCTCCAGTTCCCGTTTCAGGGTACGCGCGCGCTGCTGCGCCTGGAAGGTTTCCCGCGGATTGGAACCGTCGTCGCGGGCGAGGAATTCTTCGTAGGCGCGCAGGGCTTCGGGTTTGCGCCCCAGCTTATCGTAGCAGATCGCGCGGAGGAACCAGGTGCCGGGAGCCAGCGCCCGGCGTTCAGCGAGTTGATCGAGCGCGGCCAGCGCCGCCTCGTAGCGCTCGGCCAGGAACAGCGTCGCAGCCAGATCGCCGAGTGCAACCGAATCCTGTGGGTTGAGTTCCAGCGCGCGGCGCAACGCCTGTTCCGCGGCGGGGAAGTTGCGCAGCTCCAGGTAGACCCGCCCGAGCTGCGCGTGTGTGCCGGCGTCGCCGGGTTCCAGGGCCACGACCTGCTCGAGGCTCGCTGCGGCTTCCGCGTAGCGGCGCAGCCCGATCTGTGTTGCAGCGCGCAGCCGGTGCAGTCGCGCGGTGGACTGGTGCGCAGCCACCAGCCGATCCAACTCGGCCAGTGCCGCCTCGAAACGCTCCAGGTCTACAGCAACGGCTGCCAGTTGCAGTCGGCTGTCGTGATCCTCCGGCTGGGCAGTCAGGTAGAGTTCCAGCTCCGGCACTGCGGCTTCCAGTTTCCCCTGAGCGATCAGGCTCTCGGCCAGCCCGAGCCGCGCCGGCGCCGCATCGGGCTTTCTCTCGAGCGCAGCGCGGAAGGCAGCTTCGGCCGCCGCGGGCTGATTCATGCGGAGCAGCACACGGGCCAGCGCAAAGTGGGAGTCAAAATTTTTTTCGTCCAGCCGGATGGCTTCGCGGTAGCGCAGGACGGCTTGATCCAGTTCTCCGGAGCGTTCCAGCGCCAGGCCCCAGAGGTAGCGGGGTTGCGCGGCCTCCGCCTGCAGTGCGCAGACGCGTTCCAGGTGCGGCACCGCGGCGGCGGGGTCGGCATCGAGCAGCAGCAGACCAAGATTCAGATGCGCTTCGGCAAAATCGTTTTTCAGGGCCAGGGCGCGTTCGTAGGCCGCGCGGGCTTGCTCGCGCTGACCCAGCGCGGTCAGCGCATAGCCGAGCTGAAATTGCGCGTGGGCATCGTTCGGCTCTTCGGCTAGCAACCGCTGCAAAGCCTGCACGGCCCCGGCATAGTCTTCGCGTGCGAGGGCGGCCTCAGCTTCAGCCAACCGGGCTTGCCGCGCGGATGGTTTCGGTGCCGCAGGCGGTCGGGCGGGCTGTTGCGCACCCCGCGGTGTGCTCAGGGGTACGGCAACGTGCGCGGCCAACACGCCTGCAAGCATCCACCGCAACACAGGCCGCCGTCGTTTCATGCCGTCGGACTCGCTGTTGCCGACGCCTCGAGCACGCGGGCCAGGAACCGGCCGGTATGCGAACGCGGATTCCGCGCCACCTGCTCGGGGGTGCCGGTGGCCACCACGCGTCCGCCTCGCTCGCCGCCTTCCGGCCCGAGGTCGATCACCCAGTCGGCCGATTTGATGACGTCCAGATTGTGCTCGATCACCAGCAGGGAAGCCCCGCCGTCGAGCAGCCGACGGAAGCAGCCGAGCAGCTTCTGGATGTCGTCGAAGTGCAGCCCGGTCGTCGGCTCATCCAGGATGAACAGCACACCCTGGTTCTCCTCCCGAGTGAGATGCGCGGCGAGTTTCAGGCGTTGCGCCTCGCCGCCGGAAAGCGTCGTTGCCGACTGACCGAGCCGCAGGTAACCCAGCCCGACTTCTTCGAGAATCCGCAGCCGTGTCGTCACGCGCGGTACCGCAGCGAAAAAGGCCAGCGCTTCGCGCACCGTCATCTGCAGGACTTCGTGGATGTTCTTGTCCCGGTAGCGCACCTCGAGCACGCTGCTCTTGAAGCGGGTCCCCCGGCATTCCTCGCACACCAGCTCGACGTCGGCCAGAAACTGCATCTCCACAGTCACTGTGCCGTCACCCTGGCAGGCCTCGCAGCGCCCACCGGGGATGTTGAACGAAAACGAGCCGGCCGTCAGGTGCCGTTTTTCTGCCTCCGGGGTCGCGGCGAACACTTCGCGGATCGCGTCGAAGGCCTTCAGGTAGGTGGCCGGGTTCGAACGCGGCGTGCGTCCGATGGGCGACTGATCCACCAGCACAATCTCGCGCAGCAGGTGGTCGCCTTCGAGCCCGTCGCAGACATTGCGAAAGTGGGTGCCGCTGCGCTTGGCCCGCCAGGCTTTCTCCAGCACATCATAGACCAGGGTGGATTTGCCCGAACCGGAAACGCCCGTGATGACCACCAGCAGCCCGAGCGGAATGTGCACATCGATGTTCTGCAGGTTGTGGACGCGGGCGCCACGGATCTGCAGGAAGCGGCCCGGCTGGGGGGCACGCCGCGCAGCCGGCAGCGGAATGCGCAGCTCGCCAGTCAGGTAGCGCGCGGTCAGCGACGGCGTGTTCCGCTGCTCCAGCAGGGCCGTGCGCGGACCGGCGAACACCACACGCCCTCCCTGTTCGCCGGCGCCGGGACCGAGGTCGATCACATAGTCGGCGGCGGCAATCGTCTCCGGATCGTGCTCAACCACCAGGATCGTGTTGCCCAAGTCGCGCAGGCTGCGCAGGATGGCGATCAGTTGTTGCGTATCGCGCGGGTGCAGCCCGATCGAAGGCTCGTCCAGCACGTTCAGCGTGCCCACCAGTTGCGAGCCCAGCGAAGTCGCCAGTTGAATCCGCTGTGCCTCGCCGCCGGAAAGCGTCGAAGTCAACCGGTCCAGTGTCAGATAATCCAGCCCGACTTCATCCAGAAAGCGCAGCCGCTGGCGCACCTCGTCCAGAATTTTCCCAGCGATGCGCTGTTGCGTTTCGCTCAGTTCGAGTGCGGTGAAAAAGTCGCGGGCCTGACGCACGGTCAGCGCGCAGACATCTGTGATCGACCGTCCGGCCAGTCGTACAGCACGCGCTTCGGGGCGCAGCCGAGTCCCGTGGCACTCCGGGCAGGTGGTGTAGCCGCGGTAGCGGCTCAGGAACACCCGGATGTGGAGTTTGTACTTTTTGCGCTCCAGCCAGTTGAAAAAACCGCGCACGCCGGCAAAGCCGGCGGCGGGGTCGCCTTCCAGAATGCGCTCGTGCTGCTGCGACGTGAGCCGGTGCCAGGGCACGTCGAGCGGGATGCCGGCCGCGCGCGCATAGCGCCGCAGCTCCACCTGAAACTGCCGGTAGCGCGGCTTGTTCCACGGATCGATCGCTCCCTGGGCCAGCGTTCGGCTTTTGTCAGGGACGACCAGGTCCGGATCGAAGTCCACGGTGTTGCCGAATCCCTGGCACCGCGGGCAGGCCCCGTAGGGACTGTTGAAGGAAAACAGCCGTGGCTCGGGTTCTTCGAGGCTCAGCTCGCAGCGCTTGCAGGCAAACCGTTCACTGAACACCAGCCGCTCGGCTGTGCCGTCCGCCTCGGGGACGAATTCCAGAATCGCTTCACCCCGACCTTCGCGGTAACAGATCTCGATCGAATCCACCAGCCGGGAACGCACTTCCGGAGCCACCTGCAGGCGGTCCACCAGCACAAAGATCGGCCGTGCAAAATCCAGCTCGAGCAACGATTCCGGAAGGGCAAATTCAAACACGCGCCCGTCCTGATACAGGCGGTTGAAGCCGTGGCGCTGCAGGGCACCGAGGGTCTGGCGGATGGCTTCCCCGGAAGGGGCTTGGACCTTCTGGCTGCGCCGGCCCGCCGGCGGGCCCGGGAAGTGCAGGGGAAACAGCACGAAGAAGCGACGCCCTGCGGCACAGGCAAGCACACGCGCAGCGATTTCGTCTATGGTGTCGCGCCGCACGGGCTCGCCGCAGCGGGGGCAGCAGGTGGTGCCAATGCGCGCGTACAGCAGGCGCAGGTAGTCATAGATCTCGGTCGCTGTGGCCACGGTCGAACGCGGATTGCGAGTGGTATTTTTCTGCCGGATGGCCACGGCCGGCGCGAGGCCCTCGATCTCGTCTACGTCGGGCTTTTCCATCCGCTCCAGAAACTGCCGCGCGTAGGCAGAAAGCGATTCCACATACCGTCGCTGCCCTTCGGCATAGAGGGTGTCGAAAGCGAGCGAAGATTTTCCCGACCCGCTCACGCCGGTGATGACCGTGATGGCGTTGTGCGGGATCTCCAGGTCGATGTTCTTCAGATTGTGCACCCGCGCGCCACGCACGCAGATGGCGTCGCCGACAACGAGCCGATCCGTGAACGTTTCCGGTTTGGTGGCCAACGGCATCCCCGAATCGAAAATGGAATGTTCACTCTCCACAGGCCGGCAGCCATCCGTGTCACCCCGGCGCAACCGCGCCGTGTTTCGGTCGGCCTGCGTTCCCTCCCGCAAATTTTCCATTATAGGGCACCGCGGGCCGTGGATCCCAACTCGGAATCCTCGGGCCATCTCGGCCGGGATTTTCAGTGGAACCGCGGAAAGCAGGACTGGAATGCAATCGCGCTAGCTGCGCACGCGTTCCCGGTCCGCCAGAGAAGTTCCGCTCGACTGGGAGGTCTCCAGTTCGCGGCGCAGAATTTGTTCGGCCAGCGGACGCAATGCTTCCCGGGCAGCCTGCTCGATCTGCGGCAGAAGGCGCTCGACTAACTGATCGACGACCGATTCCAGCAGGGCCGGGTCCGGCGACGCAGAGGCAGGGGAGGTCGCTGCCGGCTCGCGCGAAGAGGCCTCACCAGTTGGCTTAGACGCCGGTGGGGCCGCCGGCACCGACTCCACCGGGGAGAGCGACGGGTTTTCACCGAGAACGGCAGACGCAGCGAGCTCGGGCTCCGCCTCTTCAGCAGGCGAAGGGGAAGGGACGGCCCGTGGCTGTTCTTCCTCCATGCCTGAGGATTCCTCGAACAGTCTGCGGCCCTCGTCGGTTTCGGCCAGAGCCTCGATTGCACCGGCAGCTTCCTCCGGCCCTGTCGGCCAGGGCGCGCCCGCGGGAGCAGGCTCAGCCGCAGCCAGAGGGTCAGCAGGTGCCGTGGGTTCCTCCAAAAAGCTCCAGCGCGAGCTCGGCGCAAATACGGAGTGATCCTGCGGGGCTTCCACGCGGAGTTTTTCAGCCAGCGGTTCGGGGAAGTCTTCCAAGGACGTCTGGATCTGAGCGGACGGCGCCGGCGGCGGTGTTTCGCTCTCGGCTTCGTCAAAGCGCCAGCCGGGCCAGACGGGCATGTGGAAGGAATCTTCAGTGGACTCGGTGGCTGCGCCCGACTCGCCGGCAAGCGTTTCTGCCGGCGTTGAAGCGTCCGAGGCATCGGTTTGCACGGCGTCGGATTCCAGCAACGCCTGAAAGGCCAAGGGGGAATCTTCGCTCCGAATTTCGAGCCGGTCAGGCCCGACGGAAAACTCTTCGACTTCCGGCTCCGGGTGGGTTGCTTCGACGCGTGGCGTGGGACCGATGGCCGGTGGCAGGTCGTGCGGAGCAGGCTGCGCAGACGGAGACGGGGAAGGTGGCGCGACCTCGGCCAGTTTTGCTTTGACCAGGTGGATCAATGGGTCGGGTGGCACGAACGGTTTCTTTAAGACCCCATCGGCCCCGACCCGGCGCACTTCCTCGTCGTCGAGCGGGTCAAAAGCCCCGACCAGCAGGATCACGGGGATGCCGGCCAGTTTGGGGTTCTTTTTGACAAACTCGCACAGCTCGTACCCGTTGCGCACGGGCATGAAAACATCGGCCAGGATCAGATGTGGGCGGTAGTCGGCCAGCTTGCGCACGGCGGCCTCACCGTTGCCGACAGCGATGACCTCGATATCGTGGTCCTTCAGCGCCAGCGTAACCATCTTTTGGATGTTGCTATTATCGTCTGCCACTAGAACCGAATACACAGAACACCCCTTTACCGCAGCCAGAGCCTCTTGAACCCGGACACCACTGCATAACGTATTGGTAACATCCGCCTGCAGGGCAGTCAACGGAAACAGGTCCGAGTGGTGCTGAAATGGAATCGTCCGTTCGTACAGGTACGTTCAGTTTGGCCGGCGTGTGCTGGAGGATTCTTCCTCAGGTTTCTTTTTCTCTTTCTTCTTTTTGTCCTTGTTGCTTTCGGGCTTCTGGCCCGGCTTCTTCGACGAGGATTCTCCGTTCGAACCGTCGGAGGGATTGGCCGAAGCGGGCTGGGTGGACTTGGCATCGGTGGGGAGCTGGCTGGTGGCAGCGACCTCACCGGTGGCTGGGGAGGTGGCTACGATGCTGGCCGTACTGCCGCCCGGCTGAGGCTCGAACAGGGTGGTGCCCGGCTGCTCGGAGGGCGGAGTCAGCGTGGGCTTGCCCGCCCGGGCAGCCATCGAAACGTCCGGGCCGGTCTTGAAGATGCCGAGCAGAGTCCGGCCCAGGAAGCCGGGTCGTTCCGGGGGAATTTCTCGCTCCCGTTCAGCGCGGGCCAGCGCCTCCGGGT
>JAIMBE010000112.1 GCA_023511565.1 Bacillota bacterium | reverse complement strand
CCATCGTAGAAGAGCTGGTAGAGGGGCACCTCCAAAGCCCGGGCCAGCTTTTCCAGGGTTTCGATGGCGGGGACCGTATGACCGTTCTCCACGCGGGAGATGTAACAACGCAACAGCCCGGTCCGCTTTTCGATATCGCCTTGCGACAGGTTTTTTTCCTCGCGCAAAGCGCGCAAGCGTTCGCCAATAATCATACATTTATTATTGCACGAGATTACTGACACTGCAACCGGTTTCCAGGTGGATTGTGGAGAAGTGCTTGCCCACTTCGATGTAACCTGTCGCGTATGATACACGTCCCAAAAACAGGGCCCGAGAGCCCTGGTCGGGAGGTGGAACCGACCGCGGTTCCCGATGAGCGGGAACTGGTGCGTCGGGCCCAGGCGGGCGATACGGCTGCTTACGAGGCCCTGGTGGAGCGTCACCAGCGGCGCGTGTTCGCTATTGTAGGTGGCATCCTGCGCCGCCGGGAGGAAGTCGAAGACATCGCGCAGCAGGTCTTCTTGAAGGTTTATCTTTCGCTCCGGCGCTTTGACCTGCGCTCTTCGTTTTCGACCTGGCTCTACAAGGTCACGGTGAATGAATGCTGGGATTACCTGAGGAAGAAAAAGGCCCGGCGATTGGTTTACGAAGCCGACCTTAGTGAAGAGCAGACGCGGCAGATGGAAACTTTGCAGGGCGATGCCGCCGGACCGAGCGACCTGGTGCAGCGGGCCGAAGCCCGGCAGTTGGCCGAACGCCTGCTGGCGGAGCTCGGCGAGGAAGAGCGGCTGATGTTGATCCTGAAAGAGGTCGAAGGGTTTTCGGTGGAAGAGATTGCCGAAGTGCTGGGCATGAATGTGAACACGGTGAAGGTGCGGTTGTTTCGCGCCCGCGGACGATTGGCGGACTTCTACCGCCGCCGCCGGGGAGCGGTGCGGCCCGCAAGCCGCCGGGAAGGGAAACCGTAGCCATGATCTGCAGGGACTATCGTACGCGCCTCGACCTGCTGGAAGATTACCTGGAGGGCCGCCTTTCAGGCTCGGATCAGGCACAGTTGTCGGAACACCTGAGCCGGTGCGAGCCCTGTGCCCAGGCACTGGCCGCCGCGCAGCTCGCCACGCAGGTGCTGCGTGAAGCCCGGCTGCTCCACGCTCCGGAGCCGAGCCCCGGATTTGCGCAGCGTGTGACGGCACGCCTACGGGTCGAACAGCAGGCGATCGCTGATTTCTGGCGTTCGCTCGAGGTCTTTGCCCGGCGCGTCTCCTGGGCTGCGGCGGCCCTGTTGCTGGTCCTGGGGGGCTATCTTTGGACTTTGGACCAGCCTGCACATCAGCAGAGGGCTCAGCAGGAAACGGCTGAAGTGCAGGAGATTTTCCCCGAACCGTACCAGCGCCCGACCAATCAGGAGGAAGTTTTGCTGAGTCTGACAAGCAATGGAACGGGAAGGTAACCCATGCATCGCAAAGCCACCGTTCTGGTCGCTGCGGTTTTTGTGCTCGGGCTGGCCCTGGGTGCACTCAGTATGCATCTGGCGGCGGAACGCTACTGGGCGGACCACGGGCCCAGGAAAGAATACCGCGATCGCGGACGCGACCCGCAGGGCGAACGGATGCGCCTGGTCGAGCAGTTGACCCGCGAGCTGGCTCTGTCTCCGGAGCAGCAGCAGCAGCTCGAACAGGTTCTCGTGGAAACCTCGGCGCGCTACGACGCCATCTATGAAGAGATGCGTCCCCGGCTGCGCCAGGTCCGGGAAGAGGGACGCAACCGGATTCGTGAATTCCTAACGCCCGAGCAGCGGGAGAAGTTCGAAGCCTGGCTGCACAAAATTGACGAAGAGCGCCGCAAGCGGGAATGCCACGATCGCTGAACCCGCACGGCCGGCAGTCTTTCGAAGGGGGAACCCTATGCAGATGAAAGAACGATTGCAAACCCTGTGGCAACGTTCGATGTTGCACCGTGCGATGCTGGTTTCACCGTTCGTGGTCGCGTTGTTGCTTGCGGGGTTCTGGCAATTCGATGGCCGCGAAGACGTCCGCTACTTCACCGCCAAGGTCGAGCGCGGGGACATCGTCCAGGTCGTCCAGGCCACCGGAACCATCAACGCCGTCACCACCGTGCAAGTCGGCTCTCAGGTCAGCGGTCGGATCGCAGAGATCTATGTGGATTTCAACTCTAAGGTAAAAAAGGACCAAATCATCGCAAAAATTGATCCTTCCTTGTTCGAAACCCGGCTGCTGCAGGCGGAAGCCGACCTGCAGAATGCGCTCGCCAACGTGCGCGGCATCGAAGCCTCGATTGAAACCCAGCGTGCGGATGTGCGAGCTGCCCAGGCCAATCTGGACCGCGCCCGCGCGCAGTTTCGCGAGGCGGAACTGAACCTGAAGCGCACGAAAGAGCTGTTTGAGCAGGGCATTGTGGCGGCTTCGCAATTCGACACGGTACAGGCCACCTACGATGCCACGGCAGCGAACGTGCGCGTGCTCGAAGCGCAGCTCGAGCAGGCCCGGGCGCGCCTGCGCCAGACCGAAGCGCAGCTCGAACAGGCACGGGCCAGCGTCGCCCAGCGGCGAGCCAGCGTGGAATCGGCACGCGTCGACCTCAGCCACACCGTCATCCGTGCGCCCATTGACGGCACCGTCATTGCCCGCAACGTGGATGTCGGTCAGACCGTGGCGGCCAGTCTGCAGGCTCCCACCCTGTTTGTTATTGCCCAGGACCTGACCAAGATGCTCGTCTACGCCAAAACGGACGAATCCGATGTCGGCAAGATTCAGCCGGGGGCCATGGCCACGTTCCGCGTGGATTCCTTCCCGCGAGAGGTCTTCCGTGGACGGGTAACACAGGTGCGCATGAATGCCACCGTGGTGCAAAACGTCGTCACCTACGACACCATCATCGAATTTGACAACCCTGAGCAGAAACTGTTCCCGGGCATGACTGCTTACGTCACGATTCCGATTGCGCAGGCGATGGATGTGGTGAAGATTCCCAATGGCGCACTTCGCTTCCATCAACAGATCCCTGAGGCCGAGCGAACCGCACTGCTGCGCAAGTACGGCTTCGAAGTTCCCGGTGCTGGAAACCGTGAGCTGGCGGGCGGCCGGCCACGACCCCAGTTTTCAGGCGGACAGCGGCCCCAGGGGGGTGAAGCCGGTGGCGGCGGTGGCCCCAATGCTGAGATGATGCGCCGCCGCATGGCCTTTTTGGCCGGCATGGACGGGGGACGGGAACAATGGGGATTCGTCTGGAAGCTGCTCCCAAACAAGGAGCTCCGCCCGATCCGCGTGAAAGTTGGCATCACCGACTACACCTTCACCGAATTGAAGGAAGGCGAAATCCAGCCAGGCGACGAACTGGTCATCAGTCGCAGCACGGGTGGCACACCGCAGCCCGGCAGTTCCGGCGGTGCACCGCCTGGAGCCCCGGGATTCATCCGCCGGATGTGAGGGTCATGAGCCGCGAAGCCAAATCTGAACCCGGAGCCCGTACCGAGCCGAACGATCGCTCCGAGTTGATTCGCCTGGAAAATGTCCACAAGGTTTACCATCTGGGCGAAGTCCAGGTTCATGCTCTGCGCGGAGTGTCGTTGCGGATTGCCCGCGGTGAATTCGTGGCGGTGATGGGTGCGTCCGGCTCCGGGAAGTCCACGCTGATGAACATTCTCGGCTGCCTGGACCGGCCCACGCGTGGCGCGTATTTTCTGGAAGGCACCGATGTTTCGCAGTTGAGCAAAGTGGAGCTGGCACGGATCCGGAACCAGAAGATCGGATTCGTGTTTCAGCAGTTCAACCTGTTGCCGCGGACCTCAGCGCTTGAAAACGTCGAGCTGCCGACCATCTACGCCGGGCTTTCCCCGGCCGAGCGGCATTCCCGCGCGCTGGCGGCTCTGGAGCGCGTCGGGTTGGCTGACCGCGCGCATCATTTTCCGAGTCAGCTTTCCGGCGGACAGCAACAGCGGGTGGCCATTGCCCGCGCCCTGGTCAACAGTCCCTCGATTCTTCTGGCGGATGAGCCAACCGGCAACCTGGATTCCCGGACCAGCGTGGAAATCATGGATATTCTGCAGTTCCTGAACGAGGAAGAAGGGTTGACGGTTGTGCTGGTCACCCACGAGCACGATATCGCGCAGTACGCCAAGCGCGTGCTCGAGTTTCGGGATGGCCGAATTCGCAAGGATTATCAGGTTTCCGACCGCTGGGTGGCCCGTGAGGTCCTGCCCACATTGCCCACCTTGGACGAACTCGATGCCGTCGAGTTGGGCACGCAGGACCTGCACGCGGAAGGCCCCGTAAACCCAAGCGAGGTTTGGTAGGCATGGACTTTTCGAACACGCTGAGAATCGCATTCCGCGCACTGGCGCGCAATAAACTGCGCTCGGCGCTGACCATGCTCGGCATTATCATCGGAATTGGCGCGGTCATCGCTACGGTCAGCATTGGGCAGGGCGCTGAGTACCTGATCCAGCAAGGCATCGAAAGCCTGGGCACCAACGCCGTGTTCATTGCCGCCGGCAGCAACCGCGCCGGTGCCCGCACCGGGTTCTGGGGCGTGCGCACGCTGACCGTGGACGATATGGAGGCTATCCTGCGGGAAGTGCCCCTGATTCGCTCCGCCGCCCCGGTTGTGTTCACCCGCGCCCAGGTGGTGTATCAAAATCAGAACTGGCGCCCACGGATCGAGGGCACCACCCCGGAGTATTTCCAGATCCGCCGTTGGGGGGTCCAGGCCGGCGGCATCTTCAGTGAAGACGAAGTGCGTTCGGCGGCCAATGTGTGCGTGCTGGGTGTGACGGTCGCCCGTCTGCTGTTTGGCAACCAGGACCCGATTGGTCAGACGATTCGCATTGGCGAAATTCCCTTTCGAGTGGTGGGGGTGCTGGAGGCCAAAGGCCAGAGTGCGATGGGCGAAGACCAGGACGATCGCCTGATTGCTCCTTACACTACGGTGCAGCGAAAGATCGCCGGCATCACCTGGATCCACTACATCAATGCCTCGGCCATCTCCAAAGAGGCGGCGCAGGCCGCGGTTCCTCAGATCGAGGCCCTGCTGCGCGAACGCCACCGGATCCGCAGTCCCGAAGACGATGATTTCTTTGTCAGCACGCAGTCCGATGTGGCCGAAATGGCCACGCAGACCGAACGGGTCATGAACCTGCTGCTCGGTTCGATTGCCTCGGTTTCGTTGATTGTCGGCGGCATCGGCATCATGAACATCATGCTCGTTTCGGTGACCGAGCGCACCCGGGAGATTGGTGTGCGCATGGCCGTGGGGGCGACCGAAGCCGATGTGCGGCGCCAGTTCCTGGTCGAGGCCGTGACGATGAGCATGGCGGGTGGCATCATCGGCATTGGTTCGGGGCTGGTCGGTTCGTGGGCAATTGCCAAGCTGCTCGGCTGGCCGACATTGATCTCGGCCACCGCCATCCTGATTGCCACGGTCGTGGCTGCCAGCATCGGCATTTTGTTTGGTCTCTACCCGGCGTGGAAGGCTGCGCAGTTGGATCCGATCGAAGCGCTCCGCTACGAATGATACGTTGTGCGGAACTCGGCTCGCGACCCGGCCGGGTCAGAAGGGGAGATCTTCGTCGCTGATTTCCGGTTCGACCGCGGTAGGCTCCGCGGCGGGAGCTTCCTGCTCGGCCCCGACCTCGCTGCGCCCGCCGAGCATCCGGAATGTGTTCGCGACGATTTCGGTGGTCGTGCGCTTGTTTCCGTCCCGGTCATCCCACTGGCGCGTCTGGATTCTTCCTTCGATATAGACCAGTGAGCCTTTCTTCAGGTATTGCTGGGCGGTTTCGGCGAGTTTGCCCCAGAGCACAATCCGGTGCCATTCGGTCCGTTCCTGTGGCTCGCCGCTGCGGTTGCGGTAGACTTCGTTGGTCGCCAGCGTGAAGTTGCAGACCGCCTGTCCACTCGAGGTATAGCGCGTTTCGGGATCGCGGCCCAGCCGGCCTACGAGGATGACCCGGTTTACCGACATAGGGTTTTCCCGCCCACGCCAAGGTAACACGCCAGCCCCGGCGAGTAAATAGTCGCGCGAACTTCTGCTAGCCGGACAGATTGATTCCCAGTTCGCGCAGTTTGGCACGAGCCCGCCGTTCTTCTTCCGTGCCCGGGTGGCGGCGCACCACTTCGCGCAGCTCCTGCACACCGCTGGCCCGCTGTCCTAATTCGAGCAGCGCTAAGGCTTTTTTCAGTCGGGCAGCGGCAAATTTGAAGCTTTTGGGATAGTGGTTCAGCACCTTGTCGTATTCGGCGATGGCTTCCTGATATTTCTTCTCCGCGTACAGAATCTCACCCAAGTAGAACTGCGCGTTTGAGGCCAGGTCGGTGTCGGGGTAGTATTTCAGGTAGTCGAGAAATTCCTGCCGGGCGAGGTCGTACTTTCCGCTGTTCAGGTCGCGCAAGGCATTCGAGTAGAGCACATCGGGGGATGGCGGCCGCGGCGCCGGCGCCCCTGGGCTGGTCTCACCGGTGCCGGTCGGACTGCCGGGCACTGCCCCACCCGCCAACCGCGCATCCAGCGTCTGCATCACGCCTTGGGTTTCCACCATCTGCTGCTGCAGGCGACCCATGCGGACTTTTACCTCTTCCAGATTGTCGGCCAGCGCTTGCACCTGGGTGGCCAGGGTATCCATGCGGGCGCCGGTGTTCGCCTGCACGTCTCGGACGTTCTTTTCCAGTGTAGCCATCGTCAGTTGCAGGCGGTTGACCGCGTCGAGCGACTGTTCGAGCAGGGTTCGCAGTACTGCATGTTTTTCGTCAAGCGAACGCTGCAACTCACGCTGAGATTGCGTCAGCAGGGCGATGTCCCGCTGCATTTCCAGGATTTCTTTGCGCTGGGCCGGCGTCGGCGAAGCCCCCAGGATCAACAGGAGGGCCCCGCTCAGCAGCAAGCCGGCCGCTGGCGTCCACCAACCACGAACCATGACGACCTCCTTCCGTTTACGTTCCCGTCCATTGGCTGGCGCACGGCTCAGGGTCTTGCCAGAACGAAATGCGCCCGGCGGTTCTGCTGCCAGCAGTCTTCACGGCTGACGAAGCAGAACGGCCGCTCCTTGCCATAGCTCACCGTTTCGAGGCGCTCGGCCGCAACGCCCAGCGAGACCAGGAACTGCTTGGCGGCCTGGGCTCGGCGGTCGCCCAGCGCCAGGTTGTACTCGGTTGAACCGCGCTCGTCGCAGTGTCCTTCTATGATCACTCGGATCTCCGGATGGGTGCGCAGAAACTGTGCTGTTTTGGCCAGGGCTTCCTGTGCATCGGGGCGAATGTCGGCTTTGTCGTAGTCGAAGAATGCGTCATAGACGTTCTCCCGGAACAGTTCCTCGAGTGTTTTGCTCGGGTCGGAAGTGCGCTCGACTTCTGGTGCACCGGCGCCCACGGTAATCCGTACACTGTCGGTAGCCGTGCCGCCCGGTCCCGTGGCCGCGATCGAATAGGTTATCGAGGCCTCCGGCGTGACGCGGGTGGAGCCCTGTGCGGGAACGCGTCCGATGCCAGGCGACAGCGTCACCTCGGTGGCATTTGTACTTGTCCAGTTCAAGGTCACCGACTCACCCTTCTGGATGAACGTCTGGGAAGCTTGAAGGGAAACCGTTGGCCGCTCTGGCGCTGCCGGTGATGCGGGAGGCGGCGCAGGCGGGCGAATATGCCGACACGGTGCGGTACCTGGCCGAACAGAGGGCCGCGCCGGAGGCATCCGAGGTTCGCGGCTTCGAGTGGCATTACCTTGAGGCGCTGACCACCCGTCCGCCAACGGGGGAGTGCGTCACCTCCACGGAGCTGTACCAGATGGCGC
>JAIMBE010000111.1 GCA_023511565.1 Bacillota bacterium | reverse complement strand
CGTCGAACGTCCGCTCGGCCAACCGCATCGGCGACGTGCCGGCGACCCGCAACCTCACCTACTTCGGGTTCCGTCCGGCGAGGACTTTCCGCTGAGGTTCTTTACTGCTTTACCACCTACCGCCGAAGGCGGTCGAAAATTGGAAATAATTTTGAACATATGTACAGTATCAGGGTGTACAGATGCCGCCGCCACGGAAGGCACCGGAAGAACTGGTGGTGATCACCAAGACGTATGATTTCATCTTGTGGTCGTGCCGGCACACGAGTAAGTTCCCGCGCAACCACCGCTTCGTGCTGGGCGAGCGGATCGAGCGCAACCTGTACGACCTGCTGGCACTGCTGATCCGGGCGAAGTACACGCGCGAGCGCCGGCCGCTGCTGGAGCAGGCCAACCTGGTGCTGGAAACCCTGCGCTTTCAAGTGCGGCTGGCCAAGGACTTGCAGTGCTTGAAGACCGACAGCTACGGCTTCGCCGGCAAATCCATCGACGAGATTGGCCGGCTGGTGGGCGGCTGGCTGAAGGCGGGCGATCGGGCTTCTTGAGGGGCCAACCCCCTCACCCCCGACCCCTCTCCCCCGAAGCGGGGGCGAGGGTAGGGTGAGGGGGAGCGTGCCAGGGTGCAAAGTCCATCGCCGTCCCGTGTCGGGCCGCCGCAAAGCGATTCGGCCAAATGATTCCCCGGCCCAGCAGGTCTGGTAGGCCGCAAGGCTCGAACGCCCTGCCGGGCCAACTTCTTCCCTTTTCCGCTTTTCCTCCGCTCGAAGCACAGGTCGGCCGCGCATGGCCCCCGACTGGAACCAGCACACCATCGTGCAGTACGACTTCACCGACCAGATCGTCTTCCAGCACCGCTGCCAGGACAAGTGGCGGCTCGGCGGCAACCGCCGCAACAACTCGCTCGCCAATGAGGAACTCTGTTTCAACCTCCTGGCCGACCTGCGCAAGCGCTGGGACGGCGTTCTCTGGCACAACCCTGACCCGACGCCGCAGGAACAAGAAGTCATCGCGGCGCTGGCGGGCCGGCGCTTCCTTTACCGCCGCGTCGGCCACGACGAGCGCCCCATGCGCCTGGAACCACAAGGCAAGGTCGGCGAAGGGGCCGCCGAGTGCGAGCGGCGCTGGGACGTCAACATCGACGACGGCCGGACGATTCTGACCCTGGGCCGATTGGATCGGCCAACGTGTCATCTGCAACGCAACGGCGACAGTTCCTGGCACGGGCAATGGCTCGAACATGAGCGGATGCCTATCGAGTTCATTCCGCTGGAGGGTTAAGCAATGGCCTTGGCGAATCACCTGTTGAGCAGCCGCTTCGAGCTTGAGGATTACAGCCGCCGCCGGGCCGCGGGCATTTTCTACGGCGAGAACCGGATGCTGTGCCGCCTCCTGGGCGACTACCTCGCTTTCGTGGACACCCACGATTTCATGCTCGCGCCGCGCCTCGTGCTCGACGGCTTCTGGGAGGCGTGGGTGACGCTGGCCCTTGGTCGCTACATCCAGCCCGGCTTCCACTGCGTCGATGTCGGGGCCAACTACGGCTACTACACCCTGCTCATGGCCGGCGCCCGCGAGCGCGGTGGCCGCGTCCTGGCCTGCGAGCCGAATCCGCTGCTGGCCGAAACCTACGTGCCAGGGAACTTAGCGCTGAACGGTTTTCAAGACCGCGTCGAAATCTGCCAGAAGGTGATCGGCAACAGGAACTCCGAGCAGGTCGATTTCGTCCTGCACCACGGCGACTATGCGACGTCCTCCCTGGAGCGCTGGGCGTACCCGCACCGATCGGAGAACATCCAGGTGCCCGCGATCAGTATCAAGCCGGCGCACTGCTGGCGGATTACCTGCTCAAGCGAGGGGTTGAGCGGGTCGCGATCCTGCTTCGGGATCGCGTCAGCCCGGGCGATCACCAGTTGCTGGATGGCGCGTTAGCCGTCCTCAAACAAGGCGGTTTCGGGCTGGAGGATGTCGTGATCCGATGCTTGCCGGCAGATGCCGTCGCCGTGGAGCATGCCGCCCGGGAGCAGTTGCTCAAGACCGACCGAGTCATCGGCTTCTTGTGTCGATCAACGCCGCTGGCCGAGGGGGCGGCCGCAGCCGCCGCCGCCATCGGTTGTCATCGGCCACCCCCTATCTGCGTCGCCGACGTTTACCGCAAGGACGATAGTGACTTCCCGTTTGCCCACTTGCGATCCACGCTTACCCCCGAGGAAGCGGGAGCGGAACTGGGCAGAATCCTCTTGAACCAAGTCGGGTCAGCCAAACCTCCCGGTGAGCGGCGGGCCATCCCGGTCGAGTTAGTGCTTCCGCGCGGGCATAAGCCGTCGCAGTAACGCTCGACAGTAAGGTCTTTGCTTCGGGTGAGCATGGCGGACTTCACGGGCGTGTCAGCGGTGAAGCGGAGCCGCAGTGTAGGCGGCAGTTTCGTCCCTTGGTGAGTGCGGCAGAGTGCGTCGGGCCGAACCATCCAGCGCAGCGGCGGCGGGGCTATGGTCAATCACCATGAATAATGTCCCACTGGCTGTTCTGGTGGCCCGGTTCGTCTTGCCGACATAGGCGGCAGCACTTAGACTTCTCACAACAAGAGTCAATGAATACACTTAACTGTAACCAGACTTCTCACATCATAACCAACCTGGAGCGCACTATGATCCGACAGATTCTGGGGCGGGTGCTTTGGTTATCGGTTCTGGCCTGGGTGTTTTGGTCAACCGCTTGTCTCGATGCCACAGAAGCCCCGAAGGTTCTTGTCTCCAGGGAGTCCCCGATGCCGGCACCGCAGGCCAAGGAAGTTTCGCCGCGGACGGTGGTCCGCGTGCAGTTCACCGCCCCGGTGAAGGCGGAGACGGTCACCGCCAAGACTTTTCGACTGCTCGACCATGCGGGCCAAGTGGTTCCGGCCAAGGTAAACTGCGACCTGACCGGCGGCGTGGCCACGCTCACGCCGGTTATGCAGCTTCGGGAACGCCACGCTTACACCGTCGAGCTTCAGGACGCCATTATCGGGCAAAACGGGGCCAAGCTGGTGCCGTACCGCTGGTCGTTCCACACCGGGACACAGAAACTCGATGAGCGGGCCTTCAGGTTCCGCAGTCACGAGATCGACCGTCGCGACCAGACCACCAGCGTCCGCATCGGACCGGACGGACACCTGTACGTCTCGGATGTTCACGGCACGATCTACCGCTATCAGCTTGGCCAAGACGGCAAGCCGGTGGCAATGAGCGCGGTGGTCAAGATGAAGGGGCAGCAGATCATCGGCCTGTGCTTCGATCCGCGGGCGACGGCCAGGAACTTGATCCTGTGGGTCAGCCATGCCAGACGCGACGCCGGCGTATGGGCTGGGGTCATTAGCCGTCTGACGCTTCCGCCGGTCGGTCAGGCCAGGGATGTGGTTCGGCAAGATGTCATCGTCGGCCTGCCCTGTCCCGAAAAGCTCGAACACCAGCCCAACCAGATCGCCTTTGGGCCGGATGGCAAGCTGTATCAGTCGGTTGGCGGCGTGACCACGCTGGGCGGAACGCCCAACTGGGGGGCGGAGGAAAGCCTGCTCAGTGCCGCGATCATCGTTGCCGATGTCAATCATCCGTCGTTTAACGGCGGCAAGCTGCCCTGCGATGTGAAGGTGGCGGCACCGGTGAACTACGACCCCCGCAAGGCCGACGCCCCGGTGCAACTGTACGCCACAGGGTTTCGCAATGCGGTGGGGATATGCTGGCATTCCTCCGGGCACTTGTTCACGGCGACCAACGCCAACAGCATCGGCTCGGGCGCGACGACGCCCAAGGCCAAGGGCATCCCCGCGATCACCTACACGCCACACGAAGCACTCTGCCGGGTGGTGAAGGGGAAATACTACGGCCACCCCAACCCCAGCCGTGGCGAGTATGTGCTGCTCGGCGGCAATCCAACGGCCAAAAACGACCCTTGGGAGGTTCCAGTCTATCCGGTGGGGGTCCGGCCGGAACCGAACTTCGACCCGAGCCTGTTGTACGACATCCGCCCCGGCGGTGGAAACAGCGCCAACGGCATGTGCGAGTACACCGCCGCTGGGCCGCTCAACGGTCGGTTGCTGGTCGCTTATTTCTCCGGTGGTCGATGTGTGCAGACGTTCGCTTTCGACAAGCAAGGCAAGGTAATCGACGAACGACCCCTTGTGGATCGAGAAGGGGATGTCTTGCGGTTCAACCAGCCGCTGGATGTCTGCGTCCACCCCAAGACCGGACGAATCTATCTGGCGGTTTTCGGCAACTGGCAGGGCAACGCGGTGGGTTCGGGGGTCGAGGCTTACGACGGCGGCGTTTGGATGCTCGAACCCTGAACGATACCCGGGCCAAACCCCACGCGGTAGCCAACGGCGAGGAGAGCGGGCCAGCGTTGACCGACGGCAAAGTCAACGGGCCAGCATCCCCGAGCTGGGTGAGGTTGCGGACAGCCCCGCCTCACCTGCCCGGCGGTTGTCGGTTGCTCCAGACCATCGGTCAGGCTGACAGACTTCTCTGGTGTGCGTGGCCGTCGCTTGCGGGACGGCTCGAATGGGAAGTGATTCTCAAAATGGATTGTAGACGAGTGGCGTCACGTTATGGATCATAGACGAGTAGCGTCGAGTTCAATGAGGATGGCTTGGCATCGTGATGGAGAACCTGCTACCCTCCTCAGCGGTGGCAAACTACCTTCAACCGGAGGGGACGATCACCATGCGATTCCTGCTCGTCTTATCATGCTTGGTCTTCGGGTCGCTGGCTGTCGGCCAGGAAGCGATCACCCCCGTTGCCCTTCGCGACCAGGACTACTACCGGCATAGCGAGGGGTCCGCGATCGAGCTTGCGGACGGGCGGATTCTCTTGGCGTGGAGTCGGTTCGCTGGTGCCGCGGGCGACGACAACGGCAAAGCCACCATCGTCGCCGCCGAGTCCAAGGACGGCGGCAAGACTTGGTCCCAGCCGAAGGAACTGCCGGTTGGCAAAGCCAGCATCAACATCATGCAAGCGGCCTTCGTACCCGTCAAGGACCGGCTGATGCTGGCCTTCTCCGTCCGCGATGGCGGACGCAGCGTCAAGCATGCCATCGAGAGTAAGGATGGTGGCCGCACCTGGAGTGAGCGTCGCAAGCTGTTCGACGCGGGCGGCCCCAACGACCGGGCCGTGCGGCTGGCCAGCGGACGCATTCTGATGCCCAGCCACCGGGTTTCCAAGCAGCGGATCGGCGGGTACGAGGATATGGAAGTCCTGGTGGCCCGCAGCGACGATGAAGGGAGAACGTGGAAACTCTCCGAGGTGGTGCCTCATGTGCCCCATCCGATGGAACGCAAGCCAGTCAATCCACGGCCGGTGAAAATCCACGAGCCAGCCATCGCCGAACTAGCCGACGGCAGCCTACTGATGCTCGCCAGGTCGAGCGTCGGGTGGCTATACCGCTCCATCTCGAAGGATGGCGGGGAAACCTGGAGCCGGTTGGAGCCGACCACCATCGCTTCCCTGGTCGCTCCGCCGTACTTGCACCGATGCCGAGATGGGCGTATCGCCCTGCTCTGGAACCCAATCGTCGGTGAGAAGGCCAAAGCATTGGCCGAGCGGTGTCAGGCGATGAACGTGCCGTTGGGCTTCCAGCAGCGGTCCCGGCTAGCGATGATGACCACCAAAGACGGCCAAACCTGGGACCAAGAGCGAGTGTTGGCGGAGGATGGCAAGCATGGCTTTTGCTACCCGGCGGTACTGAGCCGGGGAGACGGCCAACTGCTGATCTTTTGCAGCCGAACGCCGGACATTATATCTCCCTGCGACCTGGTCATGCTCGGGCCGGTTACCCCCTAAGCGAGCGGTGCGAGGCGTGCCGCAGCGAAGGCTACCCCCCGGATGTCGCTCCAGGACGGCCAGCAAGCCCACACCGCGGACGAATTGCCCAGACCCGCGCTAGCGCATTCCAGCTAGCTGGAATCAGTCAACCGGTGGAGCTAGCAATCCATCGGGTGGAAGCTAGCAATCCATCACATGGAGCCGAGCAATCCATTGGGTGGAACCAAACAACAATTGCCCAAGAGCGTAGCGTGCTTTAAATCCCACCAGCTCCCCGTCGAATAATTTCGGGATAGATGACCAACCAGCGTCAGATCATACGTTGACTGATGGCCAGCCGGTCAGCGGTCGGCCGGGGCCGGGGGCCAGTCCGTGCGTGCAGCGAGTCGCTTCGGGAGGTGGTGGATCTCCAAGGGCACAAACAGCATGCTGCGGAGGTTCCGGCGAAGGCTGGTGGTTATCGCCATCGGCTCGCTCAGTTGCGCCTTCGTCGGCCTGGTGGTCGCGGCTCTCAGCAGCGAACCGACCCCGACCCGCATCGTGGGCGGCTGCTTGGCAGTCGGTGCGCTGGCGGTGGTGGCCTTTTGGGCTGTGCGGCTGTGGTCGTTTCCAGCCAGCGGACGGACCACGCAGCGATGGTTAATCGGCTGTTACGCTCTTGGGGTGAGCAGCCTTGTCATCGGTCTTGGGGCGAGCGTTTGGGGGGTGGCGGTCGGAGTCAACCATCTGCTGCATTGGCTGATGGGGCTGTTGAGCGTCATCGAGCTGAGAGAGCATTTCGGGATACGCTGGGTGGATGGTCAGGGGCGGTGGCTATCGCGGCGGTGGCCCTGTTGCGGCTGAACCAGCCCGGCAAGGTCTGGCCGCTGCTCAAGCACTCGCCCGATCCGCGCGTCCGCAGTTACATCATTGATCGCCTGTTTCCGCTCGGGGCCGATCCGGCGGCCATCGTGCGGCGGCTGGACGAGGAGCCGGACCTGTCCGCCCGGCGGGCGTTGCTGCTGGCCCTGGGCGAATTCTCCCCTCTCCCCCTCGGGGGAGAGGGGTCGGGGGTGAGGGGGTCGCTGCTCGCCAAGGTGCAGTCGCTCTATCGCGACGACCCGGACCCTGGGCTGCACGCGGCGGCGGAGTGGCTGCTGCGGACATGGAAGCATGAGGCGTGGCTCAAACAAGTCAACGACGAGTGGGCAAAGGAGAAGGACGCACGGGAGAAGCGATTGGCAGGGATCGCGGAGTTAGTGAAGAAGGAGGGGGCGAAGGCGCCGCCACAGTGGTACGTCAACAGCCAGGGCCAGACTTTCGTCGTCATTCCCGGCCCGGTCGAGTTCCTGATGGGCTCGCCCACGACAGAGGCCGACAGACGAACCGATGAAGTTCAGCACCAGCGCAAGATCGGGCGCAGCTTCGCCGTGGCCGCCACGCCCGTGACCAAGGAACAGTTCCTGCGGTTCCTTCCCAGGTTCAGCCACAGCGAGTTTCGTCGCTATCCCGAGGACACTTGCCCCATAGGCGGCGTGGTCTGGTACGAAGCGGCGATGTACTGCAACTGGCTGAGCAAGGAAGAGGGCATCCCCGAGGAGCAGTGGTGCTACGAGATCAAGGGCAACGAGGTGAAGCTGCGGGCGAACTACCTGAGCCTGACGGGCTACCGGCTGCCGACCGAGGCCGAGATGGAGTATGCGACGCGCGCCGGGGCGGTCACGAGCCGGTACTTTGGCGAGACGGACCAATTGCTGCCAAGGTATGCGTGGTACTTCAAGAACTCCCAGGAGCGGACGTGGCCGGTCGGAAGTCTGAAGCCCAACGATTTGGGCTTGTTCGATGCCCAGGGAAATGTGTTTACTTGGTGTCAGGAGAGTTACAAGCCCTACCCCAAAGATGCAGAGGTCAGCGAAGATGGGGAAGACGAGTTAATGGTCATTAGTACACGTAGCCGTGTGTTGCGTGGCGGCTCGTTCAACGTTCAAGCGTCGAACGTCCGCTCGGCCAACCGCATCAACATTGAGCCGGCGACCCGCAACAACTACTACGGGATCCGTCCGGCGAGGACTTTACCG
>JAIMBE010000110.1 GCA_023511565.1 Bacillota bacterium | reverse complement strand
GTGTCCGCAACGGGTGCGGTGATGGCGGAAGCGGAACGGCAGAAGGCGCGCGGCGCCGACCTGGTGGATTTCGGTCCGGGCGAACCGGACTTCCCCACGCCGGAACATGTGAAGCGGGCGGCGGTGCGCGCCATCGAACAGAACTTCACGCGCTATACGCCGACGCCCGGAATTGCGGCCCTGCGCGAAGCGGTCTGTGCCTGGCACCGCCGTGAATTCGGCTCGAACTATACGCCCGACGAATGCATCATCTCGGTCGGGGGCAAACACGCCATCTTCAATGCCCTGTGCGCCCTGGTGGATCCAGGCGACCAGGTGATCGTGCCGGCACCGTACTGGGTCAGCTTTCCCGACATCGTGAAATTTGCCGGCGGCGAGCCCGTGTGGGTGCCCACCACGGCCGAGGAGGGCTTCCGGCTGCGGGCCGAAGCGGTCGAGCGCGCACTCGGACCCCGCTGCCGCGTGGTGATTGTGAACTCGCCGAACAACCCCACGGGAGCGGTGGTCGAATCGGAGCAGTTCGAGCGCATCCTGGCGCTCTGTCAGCGGCGCGGGGTGTGGCTGCTGTCGGACGAGACGTACGCGCACCTGGTCTACGACGGCCGACATCCGTTTTCCGCCGCGGCGCTGAACGGGGCGAAGTCGCATCTGATCGTGGTGAATTCGTTCTCCAAGACGTTTGCGATGACCGGCTGGCGGGTGGGCTTCACGCTGGCACCGGCGCCGCTGATCGAGGCGATGACGAAATTGCAGAGCCAGTCCACGTCGAATCCGACCTCGATTGCGCAGCTTGCGGCGCTGGAAGCGGTTCAGGGTCCGATGGATTCCGTGGCCGCGATGCGCGCCGAATACGAACGGCGGCGAGCGCGTGTGCTGGACGGACTGCGGGCCATCCCGGGCCTCCGCTGCACGACGCCGGATGGCGCGTTCTACGCCTTCCCCAACGTGCAGGCGCTGCTGGGCGGCCGAGCCACAGAGACGACGACGCTGGCGCGACAGTTGCTCGAGCAGGAGCAGGTGATCGTGGTGCCCGGCGAAGCGTTCGGGGCTCCCGGCTTTCTGCGGCTGAGCTATGCGCTGGCGATGGAACGCATCGAAGAAGGTCTACGCCGCCTGCACCGGTTTTTCGCCGCCGCGAGAGCTGCTTCGTGAACGTTGCCCCGCTGCTGCTGGAACCCCGCTTTGTGCCGCGCCTGTGGGGCGCACGCCGCCTAGCGCCGCTGTTCCCCGAGCCGCACGAGCTGGCCGAGCCGATTGGCGAGGTGTGGATGACCGGCGAGCAGTGTCGGATCCAGACCGGCCCGTATGCGGGCCGCACCCTCGGCGAAGCCTGGAGCGAGTTCCCGGCCGAGTGGCGCGGGCAGCGACTGGCCGCAACCGAGACGTTCCCGCTGCTGGTGAAGTTCCTTTTTCCCCGCGAGCCACTCTCCGTGCAGGTGCACCCGGACGACGCCTACGCCCGCACCCACGAAGGCAGCCGAGGCAAGACGGAAATGTGGTATGTGATCGCCGCTGAGCCGGGCGCTGCGGTGCAGGTGGGGCTGAAGCCGGGCGTGACGGCCAGCGTGTTCCAGCAGGCGCTGCGCGAAGGCCGCGTCGAACAGTTGCTCGAACCGATTCCGCTGGCGGCCGGCGAAGCGGTCTTTGTCCCGGCCGGCACGGTGCACGCGATCGGCCCCGGGCTGGTGCTGTGTGAGATTCAGGAATATTCGGACCTGACCTACCGCATCTTCGACTACAACCGGCGGACGGCCGAAGGACGGCCGCGCGAGCTGCATATCGCCCAGGCGCTGGCCGTCATTCAATTCGGCGAGCAGAGCGGCGGCAAGCTGGAACCGCTGCGGATCGTGCGGGGACCGGTGACGGAAACCTATTTCGTCGCCTGCCGCTACTTCGCCACCGAGAAATGGGAGTTTGCCGAACCCATCGCCGCGGTGACTTCGGCCGAACACTTCGATCTGCTGATTTTCCTTTCCGGATCCGGGCAGATCCAGACGAGCCGCGCTGCCTGGGACTACACACCGGCGCAGGTCTGGCTGCTGCCGGCGGCCCTCGGGACGTATCATCTGGTGACGCGGGGTCCGACAACCCTGCTCCGCTCCTACGTACCCGACATCGCGCGCGATTTTGTGCAGCGCCTGGCCGATCAGCGCGTACCGGAGTCCGCCTGGGCCAAGGTGGTGTTCCCGTGAGCGCTGTCCGAACCGAGGCACACGCAGTGATTCTGGCCGGCGGCCGCGGTACGCGGTTCTGGCCGCGGAGCCGAACCCGCACGCCCAAGCAACTGCTGAACATCGTCGGCCGGGAAACGATGCTGCGGCAGACGGTCGAGCGGCTGCGGCCGCTGTTTCCGCCGTCGCGCATCTGGGTGGTGACGCACCGCGAGCAGGCCGCAGCGGTGCGTCGCCAGCTCCCCTTCCTGCCCCGAGAGCACATCCTGAGCGAACCGGTGGGACGCAACACGGCCGCCGCCATCGGGCTGGCGGCGATCCACATCCGGCGGCACGAGCCGCACGCACGGATGGCCGTGCTGCCGGCTGACCACTTCATCGCACAGACCGCTCGCTACCGGCGCATCGTGCAGGCGGCGCTGGAGGTGGCGCGGCGCGGGCCGTACCTGGTGGTGCTGGGGATCCCGCCGACGCGGCCGGAAACCGGCTATGGGTACATCGAGCGGGGCAAGACGTTCGAACGGGTGGCGGGTGTACCCGTGTTCACCGTGCGCCGTTTCACGGAAAAACCCGCGCGGGCCCAGGCACAAAGGTACCTGGCCACCGGGCGGTACTTCTGGAATGCAGGCATGTTTTTCTGGAGCGTGGAAACGTTCCTCGACAGCCTGCGCCAACTGCTGCCGAAAACGCACCGCGCGCTGGAACAGTTGGCCCGACGACTGGGCCGGCGGGACTATGCGCGGTGGCTGGCACGGATCTATCCGCGTCTGGAGAACATCTCGGTCGACTATGCGATTCTCGAGCCGGCTGCAGGACGGCGGAGCGCGTTTCGCGTGCTGGTGCTGCCGGCACGGGTGGGTTGGAGCGACATCGGCTCCTGGGCCGCGGTCTATGAGTTGCAGTCGCGTGCTGCGGGCGACAACGTGGTCGCGGGCCCGACTGTGCTGCTGGATGCCAGCGGCAACCTGCTGTGGTGTCCGAACAAGATGGTGGCGGTGGTCGGCGTGGACAACCTCGTCGTCGTGGATACGCCCGACGCGCTGTTGATCTGCGCGCGCCACCGCACCCAAGAGATCGGCCGGGTGGTGCGGGAACTGGAAAAACGGCGGCGCCACGAGCTGCTGTGAGCCGGCCGCGCAACTCCGGCCCGGCGACTTCCCTTCCCGGCAGGCTCTTTCTATACTGCACGAGCATGGACGCGATTCGATTCGGGACGGATGGGTGGCGCGGCGTCATCGCCGAGGATTTCACCGAGGCCAATGTGCGCCGCGTGGCGACGGCGATCGCGCGCTATGTTATCCGGTGCGAGCAGGCCGAGCGCGGCGTGCTGGTGGGCTACGACACTCGGTTCGGCTCGGAGCGGTTCGCGCGCGTCGCCGCCGAAGCCGTGGCCGCCACAGGCACACCGGTCTGGCTGGCGACCGCGGCCTGTCCTTCGCCGGCGATCTCGCTGCTGGTGCGCCTGCGCGGGGCTGCCGGCGGGATCATGATCACGGCCAGCCACAACCCGTACCAATGGAACGGGGTGAAGTTCAAAGCCAGTTACGGCAGCTCGGCGCTGCCTTCGATTGTGGCCGAGATCGAGACCGAGCTGAACGCGGTTCTGCGCGGCGCGTCGCCCCGGCTGCCCCCGCGGCGGGATCTGATCCATTCGCTCGACGTGCACACGCCGTATCTGGAGACGCTGGACCGGCTGGTGGATTGGGAGCGGCTGCGGCAGGCCAGGTTCCGGTTCCTGGTCGATCCGATGCACGGAGCGGCACGCGGGCTGCTCCGTACGCTGATGCAACGGCATGGCGTCGTCTGCGATGAAATTCGCGGCACGCGCGACCCGCGCTTCGGCGGCAGCCATCCGGAACCCATCGAACCGCACACCGCACCGCTGCAACAGGCCGTGCGCGATGGCGGCTACGACGCCGGCCTGTGCGCGGATGGCGATGGCGATCGCATCGGCGCCGTCGACCACGACGGGACCTTCATTACCCCGCATCAGATCTTCGCAATTCTGCTCTGGCACCTGGCGGGCACGCGGAAGCTCACCGGCGACGTGGCCAAAACATTTTCGGCCACCAAACTGGTGGATAAAATCGCGCAGCAGCTCGGCCGCCGGGTCTACGAGGTGCCGATCGGGTTCAAATACATCTGCGAACTGATGCTCGAGCGAGACATCCTGCTGGGCGGCGAAGAATCCGGCGGCATCGGAACCAAGCTGCACCTGCCCGAGCGCGATGCAACGCTGTCGGCACTGATGCTGGCCGAGGTGATGGCCTGGCACGGCAAACGGCTCGGCGAGCTGGTGCGGTTGCTCCACCGCGAACACGGCGAGCACCACTACGGCCGCGTGGATCTGGCGCTGAAACCCGGACAGAAGGAAAAGGCCGTGGCGTATTTCGCCGATGACACGTTGACGCGGTTTCTCGACTGGCCTGTAACGAAGCGCGAAAATCTAGATGGCATCAAGATCTATCTGGACGAGATCGGGTGGGTCATGCTACGTGCCTCGGGGACCGAGCCGGTGCTGCGCATCTACGCGGAGACCCATCGCCCGGAAATCACCCGACGGCTGCTCGAGGAAGTCGCGGCGCGGGTCCGAACCCTGTAGCGCGAAACATCGCCAGCCTGCGGCCGCGGCGGTGAGAGGGGACAGCGGACTTCGTGCCACCGACTGGCCCCGCAGCCGGACCAGGAGCCCACATGCGACAGCACCCGGCCCGCAACGGACGTTGCGCAGACATCGGCTGTACCCCAGAACGGGCGCGGTGCCTCTGAACGACGACGTGCAGCACTGAATCGAGCGGGAGAGCATTGCGATGCGGCGGAGACTCTACCATCTGGACGTTTTCACCACGCGGCCGTTTACCGGCAACCCGCTGGCTGTGGTCATCGATGGCGACGGGCTCTCGGTGGCGCGGATGCAGGCCATCGCGCGGGAGATGAATCTTTCCGAAACCGTCTTCGTGCAGAAACCCACCAGTTCGCGGGCCCTGGCACGGCTGCGGATCTTCACGGTAAAGCGGGAACTGCCACTGGCCGGCCATCCAGTGATCGGCACCTGGCACCTGCTGGCCGAGCTCGGCGTAGTGCCGGCCAGCGAGGGCGCCGTGCACGTCTGGCAGCAGACTGGCGCTGGGATCCTGCCCGTGGAGATCGAATTCGCGGGCGGACGACCCAAACGTGTCACCATGACGCAGCGGCCGGCGCGGTTTCGTCCCGCACGCCTCCGTTTGCAGGCGCTGGCCGAAGCGCTGGGGCTGCGCACCGCCGACTTCGATCCGGCGCTGCCGATCGAGCTGGTTTCGACCGGCATTTACAATCTGATGGTGCCGCTGCGGCACCGGACAACACTGCGGCGGATTCGGCACAACCCGCACGCACTGCAACGATTGCTCCGCGGGCGCGGGACCCTCGCCTACTGCTTTGCAGTCGGCCGCCGCGGACGGTCCTTCGCACGCGGCCTGCTACCCTGGGAGCAGGCCGAAGACCCCGCGACCGGCTCGGCGGGCGGATCGCTGGCCGCGTATCTGGTGCGACACCGACAATGGCAGGTGGACAAGACGTTGGAGATCACCCAGGGTGTCGAGATGCGACGTCCCAGCCGGATCGAGGTCCGGATCCTGGCGCAGAATCGGCGGCTGGTGCCGTTGGTCAGCGGCAGCGCGGTGCGGATTTTCGAAGGGCACCTCGAGGCGTGAAACCGAACGGCGTGCGGTCTGCTGTTGTCGGGCCGGACCACGGTCCGGGGCGGGCGAACGGACCAGCGGTTCTGCGCCCCGCTAGGCTTCGGAGTCGGTGCTGCCGACCTTGAGCACAGCCAGGAAAGCTTCCTGCGGGATGTCCACGCGGCCAACGCGCTTCATGCGTTTTTTGCCCTCGCGCTGTTTTTCGAGCAGCTTGCGCTTGCGGGTCACGTCCCCACCATAGCATTTCGCCAGAACATTCTTGCGCAGTGCGCTGATGGTTTCCCGAGCGATCACGCGGCTGCCGATGGCAGCCTGAATGGGCACTTCGAACATCTGGCGCGGGATGAGGCGTCGCAAGCGGGCGACGAGCTCGCGGCCGCGCGCGTAGGCCTGGTCGCGGTGGCACACCATGGCCAGGGCATCGACGACTTCGCCGCCCACCAGGATGTCCAGCTTGACCAGGTCAGAAGGCCGCCAGCCGGCCAGTTGGTAGTCGAGCGAAGCGTAGCCACGCGAAACCGACTTCAGCCGATCGTAGAAATCGAGCACAATTTCATTCAGCGGCAGCTCGTAGGTGAGCAACACGCGCCGGGGCGAGAGGTATTCGAAATTTTTCTGCACACCGCGCTTTTCCTCGCAGAGCCGGAGGATGGCGCCGACGGAATCGTCTGAAGTAATGATCATGGCGTGCAGAATCGGCTCTTCGATTCTGGCGATGGTGTTGGGCGGGGGGAAGCGCGTGGGGTTGTCCACCTCGAGGACTTCGCCGCCGGTGGTGGTGATCCGGTAGCGGACGCTGGGAGCTGTGGTGACCACGTCGAGCGAAAATTCCCGCTCCAATCGCTCCTGCACGATCTCCATGTGCAGCAGGCCGAGAAAACCGCAGCGAAAACCGAAACCCAGCGCGGCGGAGCTTTCCGGTTCGTAGAAGAAAGCCGCATCGTTCAGTTGCAGCTTGGCCAGTGCGTCGCGGAGCTCTTCGTACTGATCGGCCTGCACCGGATAGAGGCCGGCAAAGACCATCGGCTTGATGGCCTGAAAACCGGGCAGGGGTTCAGCGGGACGGGCCGCTTCGACGATGGTGTCGCCGACACGGGCATCGGCCACCTGCTTGATGTTGGCGACAACGAAGCCGACCTCCCCCGGCCCCAGCGCGGGCAGACGCACCGGCTTCGGTGTGAAGGCGCCGAGCTCTTCGACTTCGTACTCCTGCTGGGTGGCACACAGGCGGATGCGCAGGTGGGGCACCAAGCGGCCCTGCTGAACACGCACCTGAACCACAGCGCCCCGGTAAGGATCAAACCAGGAGTCGAAAATCAGCGCACGCAGCGGAGCCGTCGGGTCGCCGGTGGGCGGGGGCACGCGGCGGACCACGGCTTCGAGCACTTCTTCGACACCCTGGCCGGTCTTGGCGCTGATTAGCAGGGCGTCGGCGGCAGGCAGCGCCAGCACCTGCTCGAGCTGCTCCCGAACAAGATCGGGTTGTGCGGCGGGCAGATCAATTTTGTTGATCACCGGGATGATCGTGAGCTGGTGCTGCGCGGCCAGAAACGTGTTCGCGACGGTCTGGGCTTCGACACCTTGGCTGGCGTCCACGACCAGCAGCGCGCCTTCACAAGCAGACAGCGCGCGGGAGACCTCGTAGCTGAAATCCACATGACCAGGCGTATCAATCAGGTTCAACAAATAGGTATGGCCATCGCGCGCGCGGTAGTGCAGCCGAATGCTTTTCGCCTTGATCGTGATCCCCCGCTCGCGCTCGAGCTCCATCGAGTCGAGCACCTGTGCGGTCATCTCGCGCTGGCTGAGCGCGCCGGTCAGCTCCAGCAGCCGGTCGGCGAGCGTAGATTTGCCGTGGTCGATGTGCGCGATGATGCAGAAATTGCGGATGAACTGCGTTTCCATGCGTGTGCGCTGCGCCCGCCACTGCCGGTGCCGGCTGGTGAAAGGGCGAGGCCAAAACAGATGCCGGCCAAATGTTAGTCTGCCACAGGTGTGGAAGTTC
>JAIMBE010000109.1 GCA_023511565.1 Bacillota bacterium | reverse complement strand
CCCCTGATCCGCATGACGAATGTCAGCCTGCTGCCCGGCACCTGGACGCTCGAAGACCTGATCGCCGATACCGACGACGGCATCTGGATGGAAACGAATCATTCCTGGTCCATTGACGACCGTCGCCATCATTTTCAGTTCTCCACCGAAATCGCCTGGGAGATCCGCAAGGGGCGCAAAGTGCGCCTGCTGAAAAATCCCAGCTACAGTGGGATCACGACCGAGTTCTGGAATTCCTGCGACGCCATCTGCGCGCGCGAGCATTGGACGCTGTGGGGCACGCCGAACTGCGGCAAAGGCCAGCCCATGCAGACAATGGGCACCGGCCACGGCGCCGCGCCGGCGCGCTTCCGCAATGTGCGTGTGGGCATCGCCTTTTCAAAATAGCAGGTGCGGGTCCGGTGCCCCAGCGCCCACGGCATTGGTCCGCAACTCACACGGAGATGACGATACGCCGATCCTCACGTACCCCGGCCCGCCGGCGGTTGCGCCGCGGTCGTTCCGGACCGGCGGTTGCGGCCGTGCACCGGCTCACGCAGGCCGAGCTGGAGCGGATTGCCGAGCAGGTGTTCCGCGCCAGCGATGCCGATGAGACCGAAGTTCTGGTCGAAGCGATCACCGACGCACTCACCCGCTTCGCCAACAACACGATTCACCAGAACGTGGCCGAGCAAACCGTGCACGTCAGCGTGCGCACCGTCTATGACGGTCGCACCGCGCGCGCGGCCACCAACCGCACCGATGCGGAATCGCTCCGCCGCGTTGTCGCCGCCTCGAGTGCGCTGGCCCGCGTCCAGCCGAAGCATCCTGACCTGCTGCCGATGCCTGGCCCGCAGCGCTATCGCACGGTTCAGCGCTTCTTCCCGGCGACAGCCGCCGCCACGCCCGAGGACCGCGCGCGTGTGGTGCTGCGTGTGTTGCAGCGGATCGAGCGCAACCAGCAGACGGCGGCCGGCATTCTGGCCACTGGGTGCTCGCAGATGATGCTGGCGAACTCGCGGGGCCTGTTCGCCAGCTATCAGCAGACCCGCGCTGAGTTTTCCATCACCGTGCTGGAGCCGGATTCCTCGGGTTGGCAGAAAGCGAACACCCCCGACCTGTCTGCCCTCGACCCGCTCGCCCTGGCCGAGCACGCTTCGCACAAAGCCGCGACTGCACGGGCACCGCGTGAGCTGGAGCCCGGCCGCTACACGGTAGTGCTCGAGCCCAGCGCGGTGCTCGACCTGCTCGGTTTTCTGAGCTACGACTTTGCCGCCACCGCCGTGCTCGACCAGCGCTCGTGCTTCACCGAGCGACTTGGCAAGCCCCTCTTCGGTCGCAACATCTCGCTTTGGGACGACGTCTATCACCCGCTGCAAACGGGCGCGCCCTTCGATGGTGAGGGCTTCCCGCGGCAGAAAGTCCTTCTGGTGGAGGAAGGAGTGCCGCGCAACCTCGTCTATGCACGGCACACCGCTCGGAAGATGAACGCGCGTCCGACCGGGCACGGCTTGCCGCTGCCGAACGAGCTCGGCGAAGCGCCTGTGAATCTGGTCTGGGCGGGCGGCAGCACCTCGGTGGAAGAGATGATCGCCACGACCTCGCGCGGCATTCTGGTCACGCGGCTGTGGTACATCCGCGAAGTAGACCCGTACGAAAAAATTCTCACCGGCATGACCCGGGACGGTACCTTCCTGATCGAAGATGGCCGGATTGTTTGCGGTATCCGCAATTTCCGCTTCAACCAGAGCCTGCTGGAGATGCTGGCGCAGGTCGAACAGTTGGGCCCAGCGGTGCGCGCTGCCGGCGAAGAATCATTTGAGATGGTCGTGCCGGCGATGAAGGTCGCCAACTTCCACTTCACCGAAGTGACCCGGTTTTAGCGGATCGGAGCCGGTGTTGCGGGGCGCGCTCGCCTCGTCCCGGCGAGGCCAGCCCACGCGCCCGCTCAGGGCTTGGTAAATTCCAGACTGGCGAGCACGCGGGCAAGGACGTTTTCCTGAATTTGCACCAGCTCGCTATCGGCGCGCGTCATCCCGAACAATTTGAACACCTGGCCGTTGTGCGCCACCCAGAGGACGACCGCCGACCAGTCGTGCCCTTCCGCTTCGGCACGAAACCGCCGCGCGATGGCTGGCGTGCTCTCCAGTGCAAGGTGCATTTCACCGAGCGCGCGAAACTGTTCGTAGCGACGCTGCAAGGCGTGCCAGGCGCGGCTGACGTATTCTTCCAGACGTCCCTGGAGCGGCTCGCGGCCAATCACCAGAAACGTGCGCTCATCGGCCGTGGCCATGGCGGCAACGGCGTTCGGCAACAGCTCGTGTGCGTCTTCCACGATGCGCCATCCGGGAGGTTTGTAGAGTCGGAAGCCGAAGGTGAGGTTTCGGTAGCTGGTGCCGTCGACTACGAAGCGAATTGGCTCCGGCGGCTGCAGTGCGGGCGGGCCAGGTGGAGCCGGCGCGGGATTGGGCTTTGGCGCTGCTGGGAGTGAGTTTTCTGTCTTTGGCGCAGCGGCCGGCGGCAAAGCGGTCTGCGGCGCGGGTGCTGGCTTGCTGCTCGGGGGCAGCGGCGAGGGAGCGAGTGTGGCGGGAGCCGGCGGGGGCTCCGCCGCCGGTTCTTCGCGGATCAGGATCTCCACAACCATCTCTTTCCGCACCAGCGCGTAGCCGTAGCTGGTACGCACGCGGAAGGAATGGTCTTCAAAACCGACGATCGTGCCCACCAGGATGGTGCCGTCGCGCAAACGAAGCTGGTCTCCGGCCGCCCCGGATGCCGCCAGCCAGAACCCTGCGAGGTAGAAGAACGCCCGGCGCATTGACTTCAGTATCGCAGAATGCGTTTCCGCACAGCAACCACTCTGCCTGAACAGGTTCCTCCGACGCTACCGCCCACCGCATGGACAACTGTCGCTTGCGGAATGATGGTCGGCGCGAGCCGGATCCGTGGCCTCAGGTTCTTCGTTGTCGGATGTTGTCTTCGTTCCGGTGGACTGCTTTCGGCATTCGCCCAGGGGGCGACCTTCTGCCATGCGCCTTGCTCGGCCCACTGGGGATAGTCTTCTCCAGTCGGCACGAGCTCTCATCTTGTGGTATGACCTTGGTGGGTTCCGGCGGTCGACTGGCCGGGAGGCAACGGTGTTTACGCGCGTCGTTTGGATTGTGCTGGACAGTGTGGGCATCGGACCGCTGCCGGATGCCGCTGACTACGGCGATGCGGGCCGAGACACACTTGGCCATATCGCGGCGCAGCGCGACGCGCAGGGTCGCCCGCTGCGCCTGCCGAATTTGGTCCGGCTCGGACTGGCCAACATCAAGCCGCTCGCCGGGCTCCCCGCGGAGAATGCGCCGGCGGGCGCCTACGGCATGGCGGCCACCGTTTCGCCAGGCAAAGACACCACCACCGGGCACTGGGAGATGGCCGGCATTTTTCTGGATCGCGCATTTCCCACCTATCCCGACGGCTTTCCGCCTGAAGTCATCGAGCCGTTCGAGCGGGCCATCGGCCGTAAGGTGCTGGGCAACAAGCCGGCTTCAGGGACCGAAATCATCAAGGAACTGGGTGAGGAGCATCTGCGCACCGGCCGGCCGATTGTGTACACCTCGGCGGACAGCGTCTTCCAGATTGCCGCGCACGAAGAGGTGATTCCGGTACCGGAGCTGTATCGCATGTGCGAGATTGCGCGGCAGATCCTCGACGGACCGCATCGCGTGGGGCGCGTGATTGCCCGGCCCTTTACGGGCACGCCCGGAAATTTCCGCCGCACCGAGCGCCGACACGACTACGCCGTCGAACCGCCGCGGCCGATGCTGCTGGACCTGTTGGCGGAGCGCGGCGTGCCGGTCTTCGGGGTCGGCAAGATCCACGACATCTACAATGGCCGCGGTGTGGCCGACTCTGTCACCACGAAGAACAACGCCGAAGGCATGGCCCGTCTTGCCGCGGCGCTGGCCGCGCGTCCGCACGGGCTGCTGTTCGCCAACCTGGTGGATTTCGATCAGCTCTACGGCCACCGCAAAGACGTCGAAGGCTTTGCGCAGGCGCTCGAAGCCTTCGACACCCAACTGGGCCCGCTGCTCGAACAGCTCCGCCGTACCGACCTGCTGCTGATTACGGCCGATCACGGCTGCGACCCCTGCCCATGCTCGCCTTCGACCGATCATTCGCGCGAATACGTGCCCCTGCTGGCGTGGAGCCCGGGCGGGCGTGCGGGCGTCCCGCTCGGCGTCCGCGAGACGCTGGCGGACTTGGGCCAGACCGTGGCCGAAAATTTCGGCGCACGGCTGCCGCGGGGCACCAGTTTTCTCTCGGCGGTTGCGGCGCGGAAGCCGCGGTAGGTCCGATCAGCTACTGCGCGGCGCCAGCCGTGGATTCGGCTTTTGCGGCGAAGTAGCCGGTGCGGGTGCGCACGCTCAGCTTGCCGTAGCTGCGCGGTGCGCGCAGTTCGACCTTCACGCGGCGGAAGGTGCCGTCCAGGGCCCGGTTGGTCGGGTAATAGGCCAGCGTGTACTGGTTGCGGATGTCATGGGCGATCTGCCGGCAGATCGCCTCGACGTCATGCAGCTCTTCCGGGAAGAAGGCCAGGCCGCCGCTCAACGCAGCAATTTCTTCCAGCGTTTTACGGAGTTTGCGAATCTCGCGGCGTTTTTCGTCGGCAAACAAGCCGATGGTGTAGATCAGGGCATCGGAGAGCTGGACTTCCTGCAGGACACGTTCGAGCGAGTTTCGGCTGGCATTGTCGTTGCCGTCACTGATGAGCAGGAGGGCGCGTTTGTCGCGGGTCCCCTTCTTGAGGTGAGCCAGCGAGCCAAGCAGTGCGTCGTACAGAGCCGTCGAGCCGCGAGCATCGACCCGCTCGAGCGCCTCACGCAGATCTTCGATGTTGTTCGTGAAATCCTTTTCGATGTCCAGATAGTAGTCGTCGTTGAAGTTCACCACAAAGATCTCGTCGTTCGGGTTGCTGGCCTCGATGAACGTCAGCGCGGCGACTTGGACCCGTTCGCGTTTGGTGCGCATGCTGCCGCTGTTGTCGATCACCAGGCCGATGGTGACGGGCAGATCTTCCCGGCGAAAGAGTTCCAGCTTTTGTTCCACGCCGTCTTCCAGAATCCGGAAGTGTTCCGGCTTCAAGTTGTCGACAAAGTGGCCGCGTTCGTTCAATACGGTGGCGTGCAGCACCACAAGATTCACGTCGGCCCGGATGCGGTAGTCGTCCGAACGCTGCTGCGGTGCGGCGGTGCTCAGTGGAACAGAAGCAGCCAGCAGCCCTGCTGTGAGCAGAAGCCCCGCGTTGCACAGCCGGCGGTGATCCTTATTTGGGCGCAAAGTAGCCCGTTTTGTAGTAGGCCTGCAAGGGGGGCAGTCCTCGCGGGGGCTCCAGTTTGACGCGGATTTTGCGCCATTCCCCATTGCGTTCCCGATTGCTCGACCGATACCCCAGAACATATTGGTTGCGCAACTCCATGCTGATTTTCGTGGCGATATCGGGCAGGTCGTTGGGATCCTGCACCTCAAACACCCGCCCGCCCGTCATCTCCGTCAGTTCGGCCAGCAGGACGGGCCCCCGGCGGATTTCCGGCTGCGTCCGGTAGCTGAGCGGATCATAGATTCCGATGGCATAGAGTTGCACATCGGATTCACGCACAAAGTTTCGGACATCGCGCTCATTGAACCGGCTGTGATTGTCGCCACCATCCGATATGATGAGCAGAGCCCGCTTGGCGTTGCGTGCCCCCTTCATCTGGCTCAGGCCCAGATAGATCCCATCCAGCAGGGCGGTTCGCCCGGAAGCTACAGTGTACATCAGGCGCGTCTGAAGCTCTTCGACGCTGGAAGTGAAGGGGCTGACTAATTCGGCACGATCGTTGAAACTGACCATGAAGAACTCGTCCTGGGGGTTGGCCGTTTTGAAGAACTGCACTGCAGCCAGCCGGGCTTTGTCCAATTTGTTCGACATGCTGCCGCTCAGATCGAAGATGACGCCGATCGAAATGGGTACGTCCTCGCTGGAGAAGTGGATGATCTCCTGTTCGACCTTGTCCTCAAAGACGCGGAAGTGTTCCCGCTCCAGTCCGGTGACCAGCCGATAATACGGGTCGGTCACAGTGACGTTGACCAGCACCAGATCCACATCGACGCGGATGGTGCGGTCGTCTCGGGAGGGCACCGGCGGCGGGGGTGTGATCAGATCTCGGGGTTTCTGGGCGAAGGCGAGGGTACCGAACAGGGCGCACGCAACCAGCAAGGTGGAGAGGCGGGTGAGCTGATTGGCTTGCGGTCTCACCGTTTCCCCCGCGACCGCACCTGCCGGCTCCGCAGGAAATCAAGAACCGGGCGCAGCCTGAGCCGCACAGTCATTCTAACACGCTTGGTCGGTGATGCAACCCTTTACGTGTCGGCATGCTAACATCAGTTTCGTTATGGTCAAGCGGAAAAGTGGGGCCCTCTCGGTCCTGGCGGTCATTCCTGCGCGGTATCACTCCCAACGATTTCCCGGCAAGCCCCTGGCGCAGATTGCGGGCCGTCCCATGCTGGAGCACGTCTGGAGTCGCGTCTGTCGGGCCGCAAGCGTGGCCCGTGTGTTGGTCGCCACTGAGGACGAACGCATCGCCGAGGCGGTGCGCCACTGGGGCGGCGAAGCCGAACTGACGCGACCGGACCACAGCTGCGGCACCGAACGGGTTGCTGAGGTCGCCCTGCGCGTCGAAGCGGACCTCTATGTCAATGTCCAGGGCGACGAGCCGCTGCTGGAACCGGCTGCCGTAGACGCTGCAGTGGACGTGCTCCGTGCCGATGACGAAATCGCCGTGGCGACCCTCTGCGCCCCCATCCGTCACCCGGAAGAGATCATGAACCCGAACGTGGTCAAAGTCGTTCGGGATTTCAGCGACAACGCGCTCTATTTTTCCCGTGCGCCGATTCCCTGGGTGCGCGAGCGGGCCGAGCCGGTTGCCGTGCAGCACTGGAAGCACATCGGGATCTACGTCTGCCGCCGCGAGGCCTTGCTGGAATTTCCCACACTGCCGCCGGGCGAGCTGGAACGCGTCGAGCAACTCGAGCAGTTGCGCTGGCTGGAGAATGGCTACCGCATCCGCGTCGCAGAAACCGACTACGATCCGATCAGCGTCGACGTTCCGGACGACGTTGCCCGGGTCGAAGCCCGACTCACGCAGCAGGGTTGACCGCGTACCGAGCCCGGGTCAGGATTTGACACCGGCCCGGCTTCCGACGATAATGCCGTGTACGCGCACTTCACTGGAGGTCTGTTCCTACCCTGCACGCCGCCGAACCCAAGGGGCGGGACCTTGCGCGTGGGCGCGCCAAGTACATTTTTGTCACCGGCGGCGTGGTCTCCTCGCTCGGCAAGGGGTTGTCGGCGGCCTCGATGGGCTGTCTGCTGGAAGCGCGCGGGCTGCGCGTCACCCTGCAGAAGTGCGATCCTTACCTGAACGTCGACCCGGGCACGATGTCGCCGTATCAGCACGGCGAGGTCTACGTCACCGAAGACGGCGCAGAAACCGACCTCGACCTGGGCCACTATGAGCGGTTCACTTCGGCCCGACTGACCCGCGATCACAACTGGACGACCGGCCGCATCTATGAACGCATTCTCGCCCGCGAGCGTCGCGGCGATTTTCTGGGCAAGACCGTTCAGGTGATCCCGCACGTCACCGATGAGATCAAAGCCGCCTTCCGCAAAGTCGCCGATGAGGTAGACGTGGTGATCGTGGAGATCGGCGGCACCGTCGGTGACATCGAATCGCTGCCGTTTCTGGAAGCGATTCGTCAGATGCGGCTGGAGCTGGGCGCGGAAAACACCGTCTTTGTTCACGTCACCCTGGTGCCTTTCATTGCCACCGCTGGGGAGTTGAAAACGAAGCCCACCCAGCACAGCGTCAAGGAGCTGCTCAGCCTGGGCATCCAGCCGGACA
>JAIMBE010000011.1 GCA_023511565.1 Bacillota bacterium | reverse complement strand
GGGCTTCTGAGAGGATGCCCAAACTGCCCGTCACCACGGCCAGAAACACTTTCAGCGACAACAGCAGCAGCGCCGAGCCCACCGAAGCCAGCGCGGCCAGCCGTTTTTCTCGCAACGCGTCTTCGGCCACCGGGGTCATCCCTGTCAGACCGAATAGCCTAGCATGGCCGACGCACCGGTCGTTATATAATGCCGGCGGAATCGCTGCGGGCCATGCCGCCGCATCCAGTCTCCACGATGCCTGCCCAACGTCAGCGTGCGCGCGAACCGATTGTCGAGCAACTGGCCCTCGCTGTCCCCGCCGAGCGTGCCTGGCAGGCGCTCACCCATCCACGAACGATCGGGGATATCGTCCTCGGCCCTGTGGAAATGGACAGCCGACCCGGGCGCCCGTTTGTATGGTGCTGGGGCGTGTGGGAGAAATCAGCACCCAGAAACGTAGAGGGTTGCTGGCGGGGTACCGTACTGGACGTTGTGCCCGGAGCCGTCCTCGTGCTCGGCGGAGCGGGCCAGCCCACGGTCGTATGGACGATCAAAGGGCAGGGGACATCCTCCCTGGTGACCGTGGTGCAGGGCGAGGGGCCTGCGGGCACCGACCTCGAATCGTTCCGCTACCGCTGGGCCGACTTCCTGTTGAAGCTGAAAACACTGCTCGAGCCGCCCGGGCTGTTCGATGCCCTCTATCTGCGCACACTGGTGCGGGCCACACCGGCCGATCTCTTGAAGGCCCTGCTGAGCGGCACCACCATGGGCAAACTACTGCCCGGCCGAGCGCGCGTGCAGGCCCGACCGCAGGGACGGTTTGAGTGGCAGTGGAAGGATTCTGCAGCCCGTGCCGCCGGCAGAATCTTGGAATTTGAGAAGAATCATCGTCTGACCCTGTCCTGGGAAGCCACCGCACCGGTCAGTGAAGTCCGCATCGAAGCTACCCGGACACCGTATGGCACGGTGGTCTCGCTAGTGCATCTGAACCTGGGCCACGGAACTCTGGGCGTGGCGGCCTCTTCGCCGGCGCGCGACCGGGAAGGCTATCGGCGGCTCTGGGCTCGTTGGTTGGAACGGTTGCGCTGTTACTTCTATTACGGAAGGAAAATTCGAACCGCATAAACCCGTCCAAGCGGCACGGCGGGATCCGACCCATGCCTCATTCTCTCGACCCCATCTTCCGTCCTCGCTCGGTGGCGGTGATCGGTGCCTCGACGGCTCCGAAGGCACTCGGACGGCAGATCCTGGAAAACATTTTGAACTACCGCTTCTGCGGCCCGGTCTACCCGGTCAATCCGAAAGCTCGAGAACTGCTCGGCCTGCGCTGTTTCCCTTCGGTCCATTCCATCCCCGAGGCCATTGATCTGGCGGTTGTGGTGGTGCCACGGCCGGTCGTGCCCACCGTGATTGCGGAATGCGGCGCGAAGGGCGTTCGGGGTGCGATCGTCATCACGGCCGGCTTCCGCGAGACCGGTGAAGAGGGCCGCCAACTGGAAGAAGCGATAGCCGCGGAGGCGGCTCGATACGGCATGCGGCTGGTGGGCCCGAACTGCATGGGTGTGATCAACACCGATCCACACGTGCGGCTGAACGCAACGTTTGCGCCGACGATGCCGCTGGCCGGCAATGTCGCGTTTCTTTCCCAGTCGGGAGCGTTGGGCGTGGCCATCCTGAGCATCGCCGAAGAGCGCAACCTGGGACTGTCTTCGTTCGCCAGCCTCGGTAACAAGGCGGATGTCGCCGACGACGACGTGCTGGCCTACTGGGCCGACGACCCGGCCACTTCGGTGGTGCTGATGTATCTGGAATCCTTCAGCCATCCGGCTGAATTTGCGCGGGTGGCGCGCCAGGTGAGCCGGAAGAAACCCCTGCTCGTGGTGAAGTCCGGCAAGACGCAGGCCGGCGCGCGCGCGGCAGTTTCACACACCGGTGCACTGGCCGCCACGAGCGATCTGGCGCTGGATGCATTCCTGGCGCACTGTGGCGTGCAGCGGGTCGGCACGGTGGAAGAACTGTTCGACCTGGGCCTGGCGTTCGCGCGCAACCCGCTTCCTCCTGGCCCGCGGGTGGCCATCATCAGCAATGCCGGCGGGCCGGCGATCCTGGCCACCGACGCCGTCATCGGACATGGACTCGAGATGGCCAAACTGTCCGAAGCGACTCTGCAAGCCCTGCGCCCGCACATGCCCGAACACGCCAGCGTGGCGAATCCGCTCGACATGCTGCCCAATGCCGATGCACCGCTCTACGGTTTTGCGCTCGAACGCATCCTGGCCGATCCGGGCGTGGACATGGTCCTGGTGATTTTCGTGCCGCCCCTGATGGTCGACCCGGTCGAAGTGATCGGGGCCCTGGAAACAGCGCGGCGCACTGCGGCCAAGCCCGTGGTCGGTGTGCTGATGGCTCCGGAAGAGTCCCGCGCGCTGCTGCACGAAACCTATCCGGAACACCTGGCGCTGTGTCAGTTTCCGGAATCGGCTGCGCGAGCCTTGGCCGGGCTCGAACAGCAACGACGCTGGTGCGCACGCGGCCACGGGCAGGAACCGAAGCTGCCGGTCAACCGCGCTGCCGTCGAGCAAATTCTCGAACAGGCGTGGCGCGAAGGGCGGCACGACCTGCACCTGCACGAATGCTTTCAGGTTCTGGAGGCGTATGGCATCCCGGTGGCGCGCTTTGTGCTGGTCCATTCGGCGGAAGCCGCGGAAGAGGCCGCGCGCAGCCTCGGTTTCCCGGTCGCCATGAAACTTCCCTGGGGCGGGATCGCGCACAAGACCGAGGCCCGGGCCCTCGCCCTGAACATCCGCTCGACCGATCAGGCCTTTCACACCTACCACGGCCTGACGCACGGCGGCGCACTGGGAAACACCGTGCTCGTCCAGGAAATGCTCTCCGGCCGGGAAACGATCCTGGGCATGCTGCGTGACCCGAATCTCGGTCCGCTGGTGCTGTTCGGGCTGGGTGGCCTGTTCGTCGAAACCCTCCGCGACGTCGCCTTCCGTCCCGTGCCGCTCACCGACCTCGACGCGCAGGAACTGATCACCGCCATCCGTGGCTATCCCATTCTGGCCGGGGTTCGCGGACAGAAACCAGTTGCCTTCGCCCTGCTCGAGGAAGCGATTCTGCGCCTGTCGCGGCTTGTGCAGGATTTCGATGGGATCGAAGAGATGGATATCAATCCCTTCTTCGCTTCGGAACGACCGGAGGAATGCCGCGCGGCTGATGCCCGCATCCGCCTGCGGCCGAAGAGCTGACTCCGGCGGAACTCGAACCCCTGAGAAACCACTCGGCCGCTCGGCAGCGGCGGGAGCCATCGAGGCTCTGCGGACCCGGCCTACTGGAATGGGGGCGGCGGCAGCAGCGGGGAGCGGCGCGGCTCGCCGCGCGCACCGCGTACCTCGACTTCCTCGAGCAGCAGCGAAGGAGCCACCACCGAACCAGGCAGTCCATTCTGCACCGAACCGAAAGCGTTCAGTGCCGTCCCGGCAAAGCCGGGAGTGGGGTTCTGGAAGTAGTGGAACACCGCGGGGTCATTTCCAATACCGACGAGATTCCGGAGCGCGCGCAGATTCAGCCCGGTCAGCCGGGCCCCGCGAATCAGTTCTTCGCGGCCGTCTTCGACCCACACGCGATAGACCAGCAGAGGCATGCGGTCGCCGCTGGCAGCGCCGGCGGCGATTTCGCTCAGCAGTTGAAACGAATCTTCCTGAGAGAACGCGGCCAGGATCGGATTGTCCATCGCCCGCACCAGAATGCACCACGGCCGGCGTTCGGCACGACACAGATCAAGAAACTGCGCCTTCAGCTCCTCCGGGGATTTCGTCTCCGAGGACTCAAAAAACAGATTGCTCATCGCCGGCTGCGGATCCTGCAGGAAAACCGAACGGGCATGCCCGTTGGAACGCTGGCTGTGCTGGCCGGGCCGGCGCGACATGAGCAAGTCCCGCAACATGCCGTTTTCGACGATCGCAACACGCTGGGCGCGTACCCCCTGGTCGTCCACCTCGTAGTGGCCGAGCAGTTTCTCACCGCGGAACTCCACGGCGGTCGGATCGTCGGTCAGCGAGACACTGGCCGGGAGCACCCGCGTGTTCATGCGGGCCAACCATTCGCTGCGACCGCCAAAGCGTTCCAGCAACTGTTCGACAAAATTCCCCTGAGAGAGCGGCGAGCGCGCCCCCGACACCGAGGGTGCCAGCAACTGAGCCAGCAGCGCACCGGCCGCCCGCGGTGCGAAGAGCACCGGCCCGAGGTAGTCCTCGGCCAGCGGGCTCGAGCGCAGGGCCACGAGCTCCAGGGCCATCCGTTCCACTTCCCGCTGCACCCGATCCACGGTGGGCAGGTCTGCCGGCCGGAGCGCATAGGCCGTGTAGAAATTGTGCAGCGGCATGCCGTTGTCCGGCGATTGCGTGTTCGCAGCCGCTTCGATCCCCGCCACACTGCGGGAGACACGGATCTGCGTGCCCTCGCTGTTCATCAGGTAGTAAGTGAAATAGATCAGGTGGTAGGTGACCCGCGCCTCGTGGAGTTGGGGGTAGTTGCGCAGCACCGCCGAGGCCTGGCGGGCCTCCGCTTCCCAGTCGCGACGGGTCCAGTCCGGCTCGACCAGCGGGTTCAGCAGGACCAGCGGGCGCTCGCGGGAAAAATCGGGGATGTCCGGTGGGCGGGCCAGATTGCGAATGTAGGCCCGCTTGCGCGCCAGCCGGTCCAGCGCCTGCTTGTAGGCCTGATCGGTCGCCAGCCACAGATCCTGCCGAAGCGAATCGTAGTCGCGATCGATGCCCACCGAACCCGTCGAGCCCACAAACCCCTGAAAGGATTCCGCTGCGAGGAAGTTGGAACTATCGAGCTGGTAATCACCCACGCGCACGTCCACGGCCATCAGCCGGTTCCGCACGGTGCTCGACGAGATCAGCGCCCCGAACGAAGCGGTCACGCTGCGGAGGTCCACATCCAGCAGGCGATATTCGATGTAGTAGGGTGGCTCCAGCCCGGCAATGCGCAGCCGTTCGACGGAACGCTGCATCTCGTCGCGCATGGCACGCAGCGTCTGATCCGTATCGCCGGGCACCGCTCGGGCCACCTGGGCACCGGTGACCAGCGGCGCACACACCAACAGCAGCAGACAGCCCAGTCCGGCGCGCAGGCGCATCACCTCTTCCCTCCGGCGACCAGCGGGTCGTGATGCGGCGGTGGCAGGATCGGCGGCTTGTCACTGGACGTTTCCTTCTTCTGCACTTCCAGTTCGGAAATCAGCAGCGCGGGCGCCACCGCTGCGACGGGTACCGAACCGGACTCGGCACCGCAGTAACCGTTGAAAACCTCCGGTTGGTTGTCCGTGGCCAGAATCTTGGTCAGAGAAACCAGGGGCGTGCCCACAATGTCGACTCCGCGCACCAGTTCGTCCGGGCGGCCATCCGCATAGACCCGATACACGATCAGCGGAATCACTTGAAACGCCTGCGGCAGGCCACGGCCTGTAAACGTAAATCCGCCAGCGATGTCATCGATCCACAGTCCGAATGGCTTGCCCTGCCGCCGTACCTCTTCCAGGAACAGCCGCCGCAGTTCGGTCGGGCTGACCTGGCGCCGGCTCTCCACAATCAGATTGCCCTGCCGGGACAAGGGCGCGTAACCGAGCTGGCGCCGCCCGTGGCCGTTCGAGCGGGGGAACCCCGGCAGCGGTGAACGGGAAAGCAGAAAGTTTCTGAGCACGCCATTTTCGACCAGAGCGACCCGCTGGCTCGGCACGCCCTCGTCATCGTAGGGGTAGTGGCCGAGCAGCACGGTGTCGTGCAGCCGCGCCAGCGTCGGGTCGTCATAGACAGAGATGAACTCAGGCATGATCGGCTCGCCCACCTTGCCGGTGAAGGTTTGCCCCTCTGTGATGTCCTTTTGCCGATGACCTTCCACGCGATGGCCGAACACTTCGTGGAAGAAGACGGCTGCGGCCCGACCTGTCAGCAGCGCCGGCCCGGCGAACGGTTCCACCAGAGGTGCCGCCACCAGCGCCTCGGCTTCCCGAATCATCTTCTGCACGCGTTCGAGCACTACGGTGTCGCTGGGCGCTTCGCGGGGGTCCGTCCAGTCAAAATTGAAATAGCGGTTGATGTCCATGCCGTCCGGCGCCTTGCTCTGCGTGAACAGCTCGAGCCGATAGCGGATGTTGCCGAACTGCACCCGGGTGCCTTCGCTATTCACCAGAAACTGATTCGTAGCCTGCGCGCTGAACGTGACAATGCAGTTCAGAATTGCCGCCGAGGTCCGGAAGGCAGCCGTGTACCGCCGGACTTTTTCCTCCCACGGTCTGCGATCCAACTGGATCTCACCCGTCGGCAGATACGCCTGGTGCGGCTCTTCGCGCGAGAAATCAGGTGCCTCACTGGTGGCGCCTTCGACTTTCACCTCTCGGTCGGTCTGCAGCTTCAAGAACGCCTGCGCCGCGGAACGGTACTGCCGGTCCGTCTCCAGCCAGATGGCGCGCCGGATCACGCCCAGATCATCTTCGATCGGAATCTGCGTGCCCGGACTCTGGAACATGCCGGGGTCGCGGTCACCGACCTTGCGCGTGTTATCGAACTCGTAGCTGCCCACGCGCAGGCGCGCTTCCAACCAGCGCGCGCGGTTTTCCTGACTGGAGAGCAGCGCTGCGTTCGACCCCACCACCTCGACGCGGTGCTGTTCGGTGATGGTGTACTGGACAAAGTAGAGGGGTGGATCGAGCCGCCCGAAGGCCTCCATCGAGCGCGCCAGCTCCTGCTCCAACGCTGTGAGCAGCGATGATTTTGCTGTTCGGCCCTGGGGCACAGCCACCGGCAGTCCCACGCACACCAGACCCACCAGCATCGCGGTGGCGCGGAGCCGAACGGACGTTCGCACGGCACGCTTCATCGTTGGCACAGAGTGGTTAGTCTAAACCACTTCTTTGGAAATACCTAATCCACGGCTCCGTCGCGAGCGTTAAGAGGACACGTGAGCACGCGAGCCTCGAATCCCACAGCGGACGCCATCGCCCAGACCCTCAACGCGACGGGTCGAGATGCTCTTCGTTGGGCCATTGAGAAGCGGCTTCGCCACGGATCGAGGGAGCCAGAGACACGATGCGCCAGAGCTGTCCTTCGCCCCACGGGAAGCCTCCTCAGGATGCTGCGAGGAGGGTTCAGGGGTCTTGGTTCCCGCCCTGTTGTCGCGGTTGTGTGGTCGAGCGTGTGGCCAGCACAATGGCCGCTACACCAACAGCGGCGAACCCGAGCACACCCACCCACCAGCCCGGGCCTTTCCCCCCGCCGGCCGTTGGACCCGGCTCGACCTGAGTGCTTTCCACAGCCTGCAGGGATTCGGCGGGAGAAACCAGCCGGGGCAGCTCCGGCGGGGGCACGGCTGCACTGGACGAAGGGGAGGATTGCAACGTCGAAGTTTGCCCGCGCTCGACCCGGATGCAGTCTCCAGCCAGGTTACACAGCTCCACAACGCCTTCGAAAACGAGCAACTTCAGCACGCCGTCTTCAAACGCCAGAAAGAAATCCGTGCCGATCACACCCGCAGTTCCCACCGGGGTGCGAACGCGGAACTCGGCACCCGGCTGAGCCAACTTCACCACCTGACTACGGATTCGGCCGTACTGGAGCTCGATTTGTGTGCGCTGCCCCGCAGCATCATGTTGCACGACGCACAGGCTCGAGCTGGAACCCAGGTTCAGAGTCGAGCCATCTTCCAGCCGCACCCGCGCGCGGGCCCGGGCGGCCGTGTGCAACGTATCCTGCCAGAAAACCGGCGTCCGCGGCTCGGCGACCAACTGTGCACGGCGGGTGTCTGCCTCGCGCTCGATGTGCACGTCTGGAATCACACGCTCCACTTCCCCCGCACGGGCTGCGGGTTGCGCGCCTTGCCGCGAGGAAAGTGGCGTTGGCGCTGTAAGGCACACCATCAGCACCAGAGACATTCCTGTATTCCTGCGCGGGCGGAGGATCATCGCACCTTGCTCCGGAAATTTTGATCTGACTTTTCGCCGCCCCCTTTATGATATGAACGGAAGGTGGGCGTCAAGCGACAACGCCGCAGACGTGGCGAACACAGCACCGACTCCACACCCGTGCTGGCAGCCGGGAAGGGTCGAAAATCCGGATAATCTGAAACCTTTCGCTCGTGTGCCCATCTATTGGGGGAGAAAGACCCTTTGAGGGGACCATGCAGACCTGGGTCAAACGTCGTGGGGTTGCCTTCGCTGTCCTGATGGGAGTACTCGTCATGGTCGCAGCGGCACAGCAACTGCCTCGGTCGGCGAACGCTCCAAAAGTCGGCGACCAGGCTCCGGAGTTCACTCTGCCCGATACCGACGGCAACTTGGTACAACTCTCCGACCTGCTGAAAGCCTCCGACGGGAGGGGGCGGTGGGTTCTGCTGGTGTTCTACCGCGGCTACTGGTGACCGTACTGCAACTCCGAGTTGCGGAGCATCGAAGAACACAAGCAGGAGATTGAATCCCGGGGCGTAAAAATCGTGGCCATCAGCGTGGACCCGCCGCACATCACGAAAGAACACGCCGCGAAGCAGGGGTACAGCTACCTGTTCCTCTCCGACGAAAAGCTGGACGTCATCCGCCGCTACGACTTGGTGCACAAAGGTGGGGCGGGCAGCTCCGATATTGCTCGGCCGGCAGAATTCCTGATCGACCCGCAGGGTGTAGTTCGCTGGCGCAATCTGACCGAAAGCTACCAGGTCCGCCCGAAAGGCAAACAGATTCTGGAAGCCCTCGACCAAGCCGGTGTCCCCGCCACCGGTTCGACCGACCGGAAGGAATGAAACCAGGGTCCCGCGCCGATTTGCAGGTTTGTTGTTGTGCAGGCTGGAGGCTGGCCCCGCAGCGTCCACCTGTGCAGGGTGGGCAGGGGTAGCCGCACTTCTGTTCAGTGAAGCAGGTTGCCGAACTGGGGCAACACGAGGGCAGTGCCTCTGTCGGTCTTCCTGCCCGCTTGGAAAGGAACTGCAGCATCGGGAGCGGATGAGGCAAAAGGAAGATACCATCAGGCCCAGCGAAGGCCGTTCGGGAGCCGGGTTTCCAAGAAACGGTTGTCCGCCTGGAGACGTCTTTTCTAAATATAGAAAACAGCAGCCTGCGGCAGACCCAGCTGGGGGAGGAAGCATGAAACGACACGTTCTGTGGCAGTTCGGGACTGCGATGTTCTTTGCCGGAATTCTTGCTGCACAAGATCCGAGCTCGATTCGCAATTTCCTGCGGGTGAACGAAAAGGTCTGCACCGGCGGGCAGCCGACTCTGGAAGAGCTGGCTGCGCTCAAACAGCAAGGCATCCGCGCCGTGATCAACCTGCGGCAACCCACGGAGTACAATGCCGCCGAGGAAGAAGCCAAGGTGCGCGAGCTCGGTCTGCGCTACATCCATATTCCTGTCGCCACCGCAGACCCGAAGCCCGAGCAAGTGGACGAATTTCTGCGCGTGACCGACGACCCAGCCAACCAGCCGGCCTTCATCCACTGTGGCTCGGCCAATCGTGTCGGTGCCTTCTGGATGATCCGGCGCGTGCTGCGCGATGGTTGGAACCTCGAGGACGCAGAACGGGAAGCTCGCAAGATCGGCCTGCGCAGCCAGAACCTGTACGAGTTTGCACTCGACTACATCCGCCGCCACAAGAAGGCATCCTGAACCAGGGCCGGCCCCACTACGGTGCGCGTTTCTGTTCCGCGACCGTGATCCCACCTTCGGCGTAATCCGTCGGCGGCAGATCCACGAAGGTTACATGGATGTTTTCGAGCCGGGCGCGGCCTTCTTCGACCAGCGCCGCGGTCACACGCTCGACGATTTTCTTTTGCTGTTCCGGCGACCGGCCTGCCACCCAAGTGATCTGGACGTAGGGCATTTCACCTCCCGAGGAGGATACGCTCGGCACTCTATCGCGGGCGACGGCGCAGGCAACCGTTGCCCCACCGGCATCGGCCCAAGCACTGGCACCCGCCCCTGGGGCGCCCCGTGCCTGTGCTAGAATTCCTGAGGAATGCACCCCAGCCTGAAGCATTTGATCGCACTGCAGAGCGTGGATCGGCGCGCCGCGGAACTGCGTCAGCAGCTTTCGTCGTTTCCGGCGCGCTTTGCGGAACTGGAACGGCAGCTCGCGGCTGCGCGGAAGCTGCTGGACGATTCCCGGGCCGCGCTCACCAAAAGCCTGACCGATCGCAAGACGCTCGAACTGGACGTCGAGCAGTGGAAGCAGCGCATCCGCAAGTACAAAGACCAGACCGCCGAAGTCAAAAGCAATGAAGCCTACCGGGCCCTGCAGCACGAAATCGCGCAGGCGGAAATCGAGCTGGCCCGTGCGGAAGATCGCCTGCTGGAACGCATGGTGGCCGCCGAAGAACTGGAGCGGCAACTCCGCGAAGCGGAACGCACTCTGCGCGCAGCCGAAGCTTCCGCAGCCGCCGAACGCAGCCAGCTGGAAGCCGAACAGGTGAATCTCGAGCGGGCACTCGCCGCCTTGGCGGACGAGCGCGAACGCGTCCTGCGGGTGCTGCCGACCGACCTGCTGAACCTCTATCAGAAAATTGCCCGCAAGCACGGCGGCGTCGCACTGGCCGAAGTGCGTGAGGAAACCTGTTCGGCCTGCCGCGTGCGCATTCGCCCCCAGGTCTATCAGGAGCTGCGCCGACCCGACAACGACCAAATCTTCCACTGCGAATCCTGCACGCGCATCCTCTACTGCGCCGAACACGACGCGGCCGGTGTTGCGCACTCCTCCACTCCATGACTGCCGCGAAAAAGACCGCACCGCTGCCGGCAACCCGCCGTCTGTTCCGCGAACCCGACTCGCCCACCGATCTCCACAGCGCCTACCTGGATGGGGCTTCGCGTGGCAACCCCGGCCCGGCCGCCTATGCTGTGATCTTCTATCGGCCCGACGGCAGCAAGTCGAACCAGCTGTCCCGCTACATCGGCATCAAGACGAACAACGAAGCGGAGTACTACGCGCTGATTGCGGCACTCGATTTCGCGCTTGCCCACGGAATCCGGCGACTGACCGTGCGCAGCGACTCGGAGCTGCTCGTGCGGCAAATGCAGCGGCGCTACAAAGTGAAAGATTCCAAGCTGCGTCCGCTGTTCGAGCAGGCCCAGCGTCTCGCTCGGCAACTGGAGTATTTTTCCGTCGAACACATCCCCCGCGAGCTGAATTCCGCCGCTGACACACTGGCCAACCAGGCGCTCGACCGTCTGGGTTCGCTGCCGCCCACGGCTCGCCGCACGTCACCGCGGGCCGCGTCATCTGGATCGGTGCAGTCCGCTTCGCCTCTCCCGCGCCGCATCCTGGCACGCTGGTCCCACGGAGCGCTGCATCCAGCCGAACCGCTGGACCTTGTTGAGGGCGCGGAAGTCGAAATCTCCATTCACACACCAAAGCACTGAACCACGCGGCTGCCGGTTGCCGCATGCCCCGCCCGGCAGGTGGACTGCGGAGAGCTGGCAGCAGCCCGGAACGCACCCGCGGCGGTAGAAGGAAAAGAAACCTCAGTGCGGTTGCAGCTCCGCCAGGATGAGGGCTTCCACTTTGTGCCACACCGCAGGGTCGTATTCCATACGCGTGTGCGCGTGGCGGAAAACTTTCTTGAAAAACCCCACGTGGGAAATATCGATCTGCTTCTGCCGATAATCAAACTCCCAGTTGCCGAGAATTTCGGTCCTGGAGGGATCTCGGGCGCGGATCGGCGCTTCGCCCTGAACGAACCAGCCGTTGCGCTGGTAGAGGTTGGCGGCGCGGCGAACGTTCGGCGGAATTTCGGCGTCGCCCCAGCCGACCGAGTCGATCTGCACGGTCAAGCGAACAGGCACGCCAAGCGCATCGAGCTGCCGGGCAAACTTCACCACCGCAGCGCCGCCGAAGCTGTGTCCGTAGACAATCAAGCTGGCGGCCTGCTTTTCTACTTCATCCAGCGCACCATCCCGGTTGCGATCCAACGCTTGCTGCACCAGCCGGAGCGCAATACCCCGTCGTGTATTCTCGATGGTTTCGACGTGCACACCGGCAAGCCGCCGATTGCGCAACCGCAGGGCTAGCCGGCGCACCGCCGTGTTGCTATCCCAGTTCTCGCGGCCGCCCTGGAAGCCGAGGATCAGCGTGTGGCCTTCAGGCAACGGCAATGGCGTGGTCAAGTCCGCCATCTCTTGCGCCGCCACGGCTGGCCCGACCCACGCGGCAGCGAGAATCACCGCAAGCAGCTTCCCGCAGCCCATCGCCCTTCTCCATGTGCCGAAGCGTGCGGTCGTTGGAATTCGTGCCGGCCGGCTCCGTGCTGGCCACACCGTGCGGCGGCTATTTCAAGAAATATGTCCGGTAGAGGGTGTCGCGCTGCACCGGAATGAACCCGGCATCAAAAATGATCCGGCGGAGCTCGGCTTCGTTGGTGCGATTGCGGACGCCGGCCGCATAGACCACGTTTTCTTCAATCAGGATGCTGCCGACATCGTCGGCGCCGAACTGCAGGCCGATTTGGCAGACCTTGATGCCCGGCGTGAGCCAGGACGACTGGATGTGGTCGATGTTGTCCAGGTACAACCGGCTGATCGCTAGCGTTTTCAGATAGTCCACCGCGGTGGTTTCCGGCACGCGGCGACCCAGCGGGGTGTTTTCCGGAGCGAACATCCAGGGGATGAACGCGGTGAAGCCGCCGGTGTCTTCCTGGATGCGGCGGAGGCGCTCGAAATGATTCACCCGGTGCCGGTATTCTTCGCCGCAGCCAAACATCATCGTGGCGGTGGTGCGCAGGCCGAGCGCATGCGCGGTGCGATGCACGAGCTCCCACTCGTCGGCCGTGCATTTCAGCCGTGAGATGCGCCGCCGCACCTCGTCGTCGAGAATTTCCGCACCGCCGCCAGGGACGGAATCCAGGCCGGCGTCCCGCAGCCGCAGCAGCGTTTCGCGCACGCTCAACCCGGCCACCTCGGCGATGCACAGAATCTCCGGGGCCGAAAAGCAGTGCAGATGAATCTGCGGGAAGCGTCGCTTGATCGCCCGCAGCAACTCTTCGTAGAAGGAAAGCGGCAACTCGGGATTTAGGCCGCCTTGCAGCAGAATGCCGGTGCCGCCGAGCGCGATCGTCTCCTCGATTTTGCGAAAGATGTCCTCCTGCGCGAGGACGTAGCCTTCGGGTGAGCCCATCGGCCGGTAGAAGGCGCAGAACGAACAGTACTCGGTGCAGAAGTTGGTGTAGTTGATGTTGCGGTCAATCTGGTAGGTGACGATGCGCGGATCGTTTTTCTTCAGCCGCACCTGATGCGCAGCCATCCCGAGACCGATCAGGTCGTCGGAGGCAAACAGATCGAGAGCTTCCGCTGCAGAGATCCCCATCTCCCACTAGCTCCTAAGCGGTGACCCGTGCCGGCTGCGGGACAAATTCCATCGGCCGCACCGCCGGAATCAGACCGGCTTCAGCACACATCCGGAAGTAGAGTTCCAGCCCGGCGCAATGCTCCGCGTCCAGTGCATAGTCGATGTTCTCTCGCAAGTAGGTTTCAAGGGCCGGCGCAGGCAGATCGAGTTTCAGGGAAGCCCCTTCGGCAATGTCACGCAGGCGAGCCAGCCCGTACGCCCTGGAAGCCAGAAAATCGGCCACCAGTTCCGGCGTTACGGCCGCGCGCCGGGCCGCCCAGACCGCCAGCACGCAGGGTTTGCCGGTCATCTCGATCCACTCCTGCGCAACGTCATAGAGAAAAAACGACGACAACCCCGGAACCGGCCACGGCTCGGAGCTGCCGCAGCACTCCTCACCGGATGGCTGCGTTTCGCCCAGTGCATCCATCTTCACGGAAATGCGCAGTGCCGGGTCACCAATGATCAATGCCGCATCACACGACTGCAGCATGGCGGCCGGGTCGGGCGGGGCATCCACGAACTCCGGCGAAGCCTTCCAGCGATTCCGGAACAACAGGCGCACCAGCGCGCGTGAGCTGCGCGAACTGGTGTCTAAGGCTACGCGCTGCGCGCGCTCGATCGGCCGCCGGCTCACCAGCAGGATGCTGCGCACGGGTCCCCGAGCCGCGACCGCCATGCCTGGCAGAAGGACGATGTCCGGAATGGTTTGATACTCGATGGCGGGGATAATGGCGACGTCCGCTGCGCCGTTGCGAAGCTGCTCAGCGCACTCCGACGGGAGCGTGAAACTCAACTCGTACTTGCCCTTCCACGGTCCGTCGGTAAATCCCCAGACGAGCGGAGCCGTGTTCAGGTATTCCACCACCGAAATGCGCAGGCGAGCCATGACCTTGGGCGTCGCGAAACGATTCAATATAGCACAGGAGCCGTATTGCGGCTTCCCGCCGCGGTCGCCACGGATTTTCCGGGCACTGCATTTTGTTGTGGCTTCGCGTTCCGGTGGCCTGCCTGGCGCAGCACCCGGGCGGCATTCCTTGCTAGACTGTCTGCGCCATGCCGCAGATAGAAAATGTTCTGGAAAGTTCGCTGTACGTCGAAGATGTGCAGCGCGCAGTCCGGTTCTATTGCGAAGTGCTCGGCCTGCGACTGCTCGAGACCTTTGACGACGGGCAGGGGGCTGCGCTGGCTGCGGGGCGATCGGTGCTGCTGCTGTTCCGCGCTGCACGAACCCGCCAGCAGACCAAACCGCCCCCGCACGGTGCCATCGGCCCGGTTCATCTGGCCTTTCGCGTGAAACCAGAGGAGATGGCCTCCTGGAAGCAGCATCTCGTCCGCTATGGCGTGCCCATCGAAATGGAGCACGCCTTTGGCGAGAACATCCCCTCGGTCTATTTTCGCGACCCGGATGGCAACTCGCTTGAGCTGGCCGTGGAGACCCTCTGGCCGCTGTAGCCCAACCGAGCCTGCCCCTGACCCCTGCGCAGTGGCCCTGCGGTGCCTGAAGGGGTGGGCACGGCCCTGCCCGGCAGCACGGTCCGTCTACCGCGAAACGGTGAGCGGTTGCTCGAGTCGGAAACGCAGCACCGTCTCTGGCGGAAACTCGATGTCTCGTTTGCCGGTCAGCATGGCGCCTGCGGTTCCGGCCGCAGCACCGATTGCCGCTCCAATGGCGGCACCCTTGCCCCCGCCGGCTGCGCCGCCGATGGCTGCGCCCGCACCGGCACCACCGCCAATGAAGACAATGTCCCGCGTGGCCTTGCTGCCTTCTTTGTGTCCGGTGGTGGAGGTGGTGACCTCATAGGTCTTGCCGCCAAACGTGACGCTCGACAGCGTGACCCACAGCTCGGCGCGTTCCTTCAGCCGCCCGGAAGGCACGGCGCGGGTGACCCGACCCGTGACGTCGGCGCCCTTGGGGATCACCGTTTTGCCCTCCACAACCACCGGGGCCTCGATCGTGCCTTGGAACGTGTCGCCGGCCTTGCTGTCTTTCGAGCTCAGGCGTGAAATCAGGCGCACCTCCAGCTCCGTGTTGGCCGGAACCACGATCGGCTCCGGAGCTGGTTGCGGACGCGGCTGCGAGCGAGTACGTTCCGAAGCCGTGCGGCCGGAGGCAGCTTCCCCGGAGGTTTCGCCGGTTGCGGATTCCTCCGCGGGCTTCGCACAGCCGGCAAACCCGACGGCCAATGCCAGCAACAGGTACAGCACAGCGCGATCCAGTCTCATGGATGGCTCCTCAAGCAAAAGTCACGGCTGGGAAAATCAGTCTAGCACAGCGTGAGGCATTCGTCGGCCGGTTCTGTGCGTTCCGTTCCAAAAAACCACCACAACCCACCGCTACCGGTGACGCCCTAGGTCTGTACACGACTGATTCCCCCTCTGCGGGATGAACGTGGTGCGCACCGAAATCGTGGCGGTCGTCCCGGCGTCCGGCCGGCAGGCTCCCTGCTGTGGACTTGACATTTTGTGAAATCTCTGCGTAGGCTCGGCGCGCAATGGCCGAGCGCAGCGACTATCTCTACTGGGTGGGCCTGGCGGTGACGCACGGATTGGGTGCACGCCTGGCCGCGCGGCTGCTGCAGGAGTACGGCACACCGGAAGCCGTGTTCCGCGCCTCACCCTCGGAGCTGGAAGCGTTGCGGTTGCCGGCTTCTGCCGTGCAAGCGCTCACCTCCGGGACGGCACTGAAAGAAGCGGAAGCGGAAATCGAGCGGGCCAGAACGTTTGGGGCCTCGTTCATCCACTGGGAGGAAGCCCGCTACCCGAAGCTGCTTCGCGAAATCTACGATCCGCCACCGCTGCTCTATGTGCGGGGCGACGCTGATGTACTGGCCCGGCATGCGGTGGCCATCGTGGGGACGCGTCGACCGACTCCGTACGGCAACCTGATGTCGGAACGGCTGGCCCGCGACCTGGCTGACCGCGGCCTGGTGGTGGTGAGCGGTCTGGCACGCGGCATTGACAGTTCTGCGCATCGCGGTGCGCTGGAATCGGCGCGCGGCACCACCGTCGCTGTGCTGGGCAACGGCGTGGACGTGGTCTATCCGAAAGAAAACCGCAAGCTGCTTGAACGCATTGCCGAGCGCGGTGCCCTCGTCAGCGAATTCCCCCTGGGCACGATGCCCACGCCGGATAAGTTTCCCGTGCGCAACCGCATCATCGCCGGCATGGCGCTTGGCGTGGTGGTGGTGGAAGGGGCGCAGTACTCCGGTTCGTTCATCACCGCGCGTCTGGCCATGGAGTTTGGACGGGAAGTGTACGGGGTGCCCGGCCCGGTGACGCAACCGGTGAGCTTTGCTCCGAATCAGCTCATCAAACAGGGCGCGAAATTGGTCACGGGTTGGCAGGACGTGGTCGAAGAGCTCCCCACCGCCCTCCGCGCCGAACTGTTTCCGGTCGAAGACGCCACGCCCGCCGAACGCGCTTCCCTGCTCGCCGAGGCACTGCCCGCGCCCGCGCGTCGGCTCTACGAGCTGCTGGCCACCGATGAGGCGCGTCACGTGGACGAGCTGGTCGAACAGTCGGCGATGAGTTCGTCCGAAGTCCTCTCCACGCTGTTCGAGCTGGAAATGAAAGGGGTGGTGCGCCAGCTCCCGGGCAAACAGTTCGTCCGGGTGCTATTGTGAACGGCACCGCATCCAATCTAGTGCTTGCGTGAGCGGGCCGCTTGACCGCCATAATAGTCTGGAAATTGGGTGCGGGCATCGCGGACCACTCCGCCGAGCCGATGACCAGACCGGCAACCGGAATGCCTTCTGCGCATCCGGCGCGCCACGCAGCCCCCGGGTTGTTGTTCGTTTTATGGCACGCACACTTGTGATCGTCGAATCGCCGGCCAAGGCGAAAACTATCAACAAGTACCTGGGCCGGAACTACACCGTCAAAGCTTCGCTGGGCCACGTGAAAGACCTGCCCAAGAAGGAACTGGGCGTAGTGTTGCCCGACGACAACCAACGAAACGCCAGCCGCGTCTTCGAGCCGACCTACGAAATCATTCCCGGCAAGATGAAGGTGATCCACGAGCTAAAAAAATCGGCCCGAGAGGCCGGGGCCATCTACCTGGCGACCGACCCGGACCGGGAAGGGGAAGCGATTGCCGCCCACTTGGCGGAAGTGCTGTCCGGCAACGGGGCCCAGCGGAACAAAAAATCCAGATCCGGTGCGCGGGGCAAGCCCGTCTACCGCGTCCTGTTCCACGAAATTACGCCCAAGGCCATTCAGGCGGCGTTTTCACGACCCGGAAGGATCAACCAGAATCTGGTGGATGCCCAGCAGGCACGGCGCGTGCTGGATCGCCTGGTTGGCTACCAGATCTCACCCTTGCTGTGGGAGAAGGTTCGCCGCGGACTTTCCGCCGGTCGGGTGCAAACCGTTGCGCTGCGGCTGATTGTTGAGCGCGAACGAGAAATCCGTGCCTTCGTTCCCCGGGAATACTGGACAATCCACGCGCGCCTGGCAGCCGCAGCGCCGCCCGTCTTCGAAGCCAAGCTGATCACGTACCAGGGCAAGGAGATCGAAATCCCCAACGAGGCGGAGGCCCAGCGCATCCTGCAGGCGCTCGAGGGGGTGCTCTGGCAGGTCGAGGCCGTCCAGCAGAAGGAGAAACGGCGTTATCCACCGCCCCCGTTCACTACCTCGAAGTTGCAGCAGGAGGCTTACAACAAGCTACGGTTTACGGCCAAACGCACCATGGCGCTGGCACAGCGGCTCTACGAAGGCATCGAGCTGGGCGCGGAAGGCTCCGTGGGCCTGATCACCTATATGCGCACCGATTCGGTGCGGGTGGCCGACGAAGCGCTGGCCGCAGTCCGCCGCCAGATCGCCGACACCTACGGCCCCAGCTATTTGCCGGAAAAACCGAATCTCTACAAATCGAAAAAGAGTGCGCAGGAAGCCCACGAAGCCATCCGTCCGACGGACGTGACGCGCACGCCCGACCAGGTGAAGCCCTACCTGGACGAAGACCTCTGGAAACTCTACCAGCTGATCTGGCGGCGCTTCGTCGCTTCGCAGATGGTTCCTGCGGTCTTTGACCAGACGACGATTGACGTGGCGGCGGGCGACTACCTGTTCAGCGCGACCGGTTCCGTGCTGAAATTCGATGGCTTCCTGGCGGTCATTCAGGAGAGCCGCGAGGAAGCAGAAGCCGACGACGAAGCCGAGGGCCGTGCCCTGCCCCAGGTGTCTGTCGGTGAGCGGCTGCGGCTGGACTCGTTGCGGCCGCAGCAGCATTTCACCGAGCCGCCACCGCGCTACACCGAAGCGACGCTGGTGAAAACGCTGGAGGAAAAGGGCATCGGCCGGCCCTCCACCTACGCCACAATCATTTCCACCCTCGTCGAGCGCGAATACGTCCTCCGCGAACAGGGACGCTTCAAGCCCACCCGGCTCGGCGAAAAAGTCAGCGACCTGCTGGTGAAAAGCTTCGAAGACATCTTCGACGTTACCTTCACGGCCCGCATGGAAGAAGAACTGGACGAAATCGAAGAAGGCAAGCTGCCCTGGAAGGAGTCGGTCCGGGAATTCTACGACCGCTTCGAAAAAGACCTGGAAAAAGCGGCTGACCAGATGGCGTCCTACAAGGCCGGCGTATCCACCGGCCTGCCGTGCGAGAAATGCGGCCAGGGCGAGCTGCTGGAGCGCATCAGCCGGCACGGTTTCTTCCTCGGCTGCTCGCGCTATCCCGAATGCGATTTCACCCGCGATCTGACCGCCGAGGTGGCCGGCGAAGAAGTCGAGTCGGAGTCCGGTCCGGAATACTGCGAGAACTGCGGTCGCGAAATGACCATCAAACGCGGGCGGTACGGTCCCTTCCTGGCCTGCACCGGTTACCCGGAGTGCAAGACCACCCGCCGCCTTGTCGCCGGCACGCGCCGGGCCCGACAGCCCGATGTGCCGCTCGACGAAAACTGTCCCGAGTGTGGTTCGCAACTGGTGCGCAAGCACGGTCGCTACGGCGAGTTCGTCGGCTGCTCGGCGTATCCCAAGTGCAAGTACATCCGCGCGCAGACCCTGGGCATCAAGTGCCCCAAGTGCGGCGAGGGCGAGCTGGTGCAGCGCATGGCACGCAAGGGCCGCCGACGCGTCTTCTACGGCTGCAACCGCTACCCCGGATGCGATTTCACCACGCCCGACAAACCGGTCGCCCAGCCCTGCCCGAAATGTGGCGCCGAGTTCGTGGTCGAAAAGAAGCGCAAGGAAGCAGTGACGCTCGTGTGCCTCCAGGAGGGCTGTGGGTGGCAAGCCCCGGCGGAGCTCCACCCGCGTCCTGCCGAGACCACGGAGCCAGCTCCGACACGCTCCTGACCTTCCGAGGGCCGGCGTGGCCAGCCGTGGCTTCGGGGGATGCACCGGCACCCGCCGCGTGCCTATAATCGAACCTGGCGATGCGCAAAGCGATCGAAAAATTCCTGCGCTATCTGCGCGATGAAAGAAACGCTTCGCCGCACACCCTGCGCAACTACCGTAGCGATCTGGAACAATTCCTTGCCTACCTCTCGCTCCCCGCTGCTGCGCCGCCCCCGCTGGCCAAGATGGATCACCGGCTGATCCGCGAATACCTGTCGCATCTGCACGACCAGCGCCTGGAGAAAACCTCGGTGGCGCGCAAGCTAGCAGCGCTGCGCTCGTTCTTCAGATTCTGTGTGCGCGAAGGCTGGTTGCCGCAGAACCCGGCCCGCCTGGTGGCTACGCCAAAACTACCCAAACGCATCCCCGCTGTGCTCAGTGCCGAACAGATCAACGCCTTTCTGGACTCCCTGCTTCAGATGGAGGCTGCTGGCGACTCTCCGGACGAAGCGGGGGCCCGGCGCCATCGGCCCGGTGCCGATGCGGAAGAATCCCGCCTGCTGGTGCGCCGCGACCGCGCCATCTTGGAGCTGCTCTACGCCGCCGGCCTGCGGGTGAGCGAACTGGTGGGGCTGAATGTGGAAGACGTGGACCGCAACGACCAGATGCTCCGTGTGCGCGGCAAGGGACGCAAGGAACGCGTGGTTCCCTTTGGCACCAAGGCCCTGCAGGCGCTCGAACGATACTGGCCGGTACGGGCGGAGTTGCTCCGCAAAGCCCGCCGCTCGGGAGAAGAAAAAGCCGTGTTCTTGAACTACCAGGGTCGGCGGCTGACCACGCGCTCAGTGGGCCGGATTGTCAAAAAATACGCGCGCCTGGTGAACCAGAACTGGGACCTGCACCCGCATGCGCTGCGGCATGCGTTTGCTACGCATCTGCTCGCCGACGGCGCTGACCTCCGCGCCATCCAAGAGCTGCTCGGCCACCGCTCACTTTCCACCACGCAGAAATACACGCATGCCTCCATTCGCCAGTTGCTGGAAGTCTACGACAAAGCCCATCCGCGCGCCTGAAAGGGTTTCAGCGGGCCAGCAGTTCGTCCAGGATCGCGTTCAGGCGGGATGCAAACTGCGGAAATAGGTAGTGCTGTGCCACGCGCTCGCGGGCATGGTGGCCCAGTTCCTCGCACAAGGCTGGGTGGGCCAGCAGGTGCGTGAGCGTCGCCGCCAGTTGTTCCACATCGCCGTGGGGTACCAGGAAGCCGCTGGTGCCATGCTCGATGATATCGAGCGTGCCGCCGTGTGCCCCGCCAATCACCGGCTTGCCAAATGCCATGGCTTCGAGGAACACCAGGCCGAATCCTTCCCCTTTGCTCGGCAGGGCGAAAATGTCACAGTGCTGGTAGCAAGCGACCAGTTCGTCCCGCTCCAGCGCGCCCAGGAAGTGAACCCGGCGGGCCACGCCCTGCGCGCGAGCCAGAGCTTCGAGTCGCGGTCGGTCATCGCCTTCGCCAACCACCACCAGGTGCGCGTCGTTCGGGAGCCGGACCAGCGCCTGAATCAACGTGTCCACACCCTTGTAGGCATCCACCGCAGCCAACCGCGTCACGGCGAGCACCACACGTCCCGGGGGAAAACCGGGGGGACGTCCCGGTGCCTGTGCCTGCTGCGCCATCTCCCAGAACGTCGGCTCCAGCGCCCACGGTAACAGGTGCACGCGTTTGCGCTGGACACCCTGTTGACGGGTCACCTGCTCCGCGGTGTAGCAACTGGGAGCCAAAATGCAATCGGCTTGGGCCAGCGCGACGCGGCGGAGCCAGCCCAGCGGCGCCCACACTTCGATGCCGTGACAGACTACGACAGCCCGTGCAGAGGGTGCTTTCCGTTTGGCGGCGGAGATCAGCGGGGCCAGATTGGGGTGCGCGGCCAGCAGCAGCCGTGTATTACGGTCAGTGCTCCGCCAGCAAGCCTGCGTCAGGGCCCAGCGACTGCGGTCAAAACCTTCATACTCGATTTCGCAGCCGCCGACTTGACTGCGGTGTTTTCCCAGCGCATCGTTCAGTGCGAGCATGCGCACCGACCCGCCCACCCGGTGCGCATAGGCCGTCAGTACAGCAGCTAGATGGCGGCTCGCGCGCTGGACACCGCCGATACCATCCAATTCTGGAAACACTCCCAGAATCAACTGGGCTCTCTTTTGGCGAGCACACTACAAAACATGGTGCGCTTGGCCGCAGCGTCGGCTTCCCAGGTGAGCTGCGCAGCCTTCTGCGCCGCGTGTTCACCCAAGCGGCGGGCAAACTCCGGATCTGCCAGCAACCGACGCAGCAATCCGGCAAGTTCTTCCGCGTTGCGCGGGTCCTGCAGAATCAAACCGTCTTCACCGTGCGTGACAATCTCGCTCACCCCGGCCTGGCTGGAGACAATCACCGGCAGGCCGCAGGCCATCGCTTCAGCCGGTGGCCGCGCGAAAGCGTCTTCGAGCGAAGGGCCGGCGTAGGCATCCGCGGCTGCGTAGTAGAACTCCACATCCGGCCGCAGAGGCAGAAAACGCACGCGGTCATCCAGCCGATGCCGGGCGATCACTTCCCGACACAGCTCCGGATCATCGCTGCCCACGGCGAGCACACAGACGCGCTCCTCGCCAAGCTGGCTCACCGCCTCGAGCAGCACGGGCAGGCCCTTCTGGCGCCAGTCGTTGCCAATCAGCAGCACGGCGAATACCTCGGGCGCAAGCTGCAGTTCGCGGCGTGCCGCCGGACGCAGGGCTTGCCGGCGCGTCGGACGGAATTGAGCCCCATCCACACCGCCGTAGAACACGCAGGGCAGTTCTGCGCGCCGAAACCGGCGTGCCACCTCTTCTGCCGTCAGGCGTGAAACAGCGCCCAGCAGGATCCGGTGATTGCCGAACACGCGCCGCTCCAGCACCGAAAGGAGCCGGTAATACGCCCGCCGATGGATCAGCCGCGGCCAGTTTCGCAGCGGATACCCGACCAGCCGATCGCTCCCCGCCAATTTTTCCCGCACCACGCTGAACAGCACATGGACAATGGCCACATCGGCATCCAAGCAGTTCACGCCCGGCGAAAACACTAGGTCGAACCGCTGCCCGCCCACCCAAACGTCCCACCAGCGCCAGAGGTGATTGGCCAGAAACCACCACAGGTACTTGACAAGGTGCGGTCCCGGCACATCGGGAACACGATGCCAGACCACCCGCGACAGATCCAGGTCCTCGACGCGCTGGCTGTAGAGGTGGAATTCAAACTCGCCGGCCAGCCGCTCGATCAGCTCGCACGTGCAAAGCTCGGTGCCGTGGCGTTTGTCCAGGAACGGAGAGACCACCGCAATCCGGGCTCGGGCCATGGTGCCCCCTCATTCGGTCGGCGCTGGTTTCACCAGATGCGCCGCGAGGGCGCCCCGCCGCCACAAGTACCACGCTAGCACACCCCGCGCGGCGGCAACCAGCAAAAAGAACAGAACCGCAACGGCAGAAAACAATCTGGATTGTCGGTCCAACAACAGCGTTTCTGCCAGCGCGCCGTCCCAACCAGGGACGACGCTGTCCAGCAGCCGGCACAGCCCGCTTCGACCTTTCCTGATGCTCCTCCGTTCAGGGGCCTCACGCTCCCTCGCCGCTCGCATGACCCAGCCGCACGCGGCGCGCACTTCCGGCCAACGGAGCAATGGCCGCAGGCCCAGCGGGAGCGGTGCGGAAGCGTGCTACCGCCCAAGCGCGGTATTGCGCTTCCGTCGCCAGCCCGGGCAGGCGGAACAACACCCCCAGCAGCAACCAGAAATGCGCGTTCAGAATAAAGTTCTGGTAGGGCTGCATCCCGCCGTAGGTAAACGGAAACAGCAACAGGAAGACGAACCAGAAAATCGCAGCGGCCACTGGGAACAGGTGAGTGCCGCGCAGTCGGCGCACCACGCGCCAGGCCGCAACCGTCGCAGCGAAGGTCCACAACAGCCAGGTGAGCAAGCCAGCAATGCCCATCTCCAACAGGAGGACTCCGTAGCCGTTCTCTACGCCAATCGGCAGTTTAGGCACGCCCAGGTAGCGGCTCACATACTGTGTGCCGAGGGAAGCGGTGCCGGTTCCGTTCCCGGTCGCCCAGTTGGGCTGCTGGAAGGCTTTGACCAGATTCTGCCACGGGTAGTCGCGGACCCGATGGGCGAGCTCGTAGCCCGGGCTGGTGGGTGAGAGCGTTTCCCAGTAAAACGCCCACCGCGCGCCCAGGGCCTCGGGAAACACTATCAGAGCAACGAGAAAGCCCAACGCCAGTGTCAGCAGCACTCCATGAATCGCCCGGCGAATTCGCTCCCGCCCGCGCCAACGCAGGGGCGCGCCCCACAGTGCCGCCGCGCTCAGCCCCAGCACGGTGATCACGGCATAGACCGCCGCCCCGCGCGAACCAGTCATTACAGCAGCAACAAACAGTGTGCCGACGCCTAGAGCCGCAAACCAGCGTCTGCGGCCGTGCACGATGAACTCATGCGTGGCCAGCCCCAGCGCCAGGATCAGAGTGAGCAGCACGTAGGTGGCAAACCGCCCATCACTGACAAACACGGCCGAAGGGCGCGCGACAACTTCCTTGGAAACCGGGGCCACGCGCGTCAGCCGAGTCATCTGTTCCAGCTCCGGCGCCATCTCCCGCGGGTTCAAGAAATCCAGGCCGATCACTCCTTGGGTGATCCCGAGCACGGCAACGACGATCGCCAGCGCTACGCTGAAGCGCAGCAGCCGCTGTAAATCCTGCTCGGTCTCCAGCAGCGCATACCCCACGAACAGCAGCGGTGCATAGTACAGATACAGTTTGAATCCCAGCAGGCCGTAGAACACGCTCGGGGAGTGGGGATTGAACATCTGCACCAGCACCACACCGGCAAAAAGCAGCAGCGGCACGAGAAACGGTGGACGGAAGCTGCGTACCTGCCTCCTCATCCACGCAAAGGCCAGCGCCAGATAGACGACGCCCACCAGGACGTCCTTACCAAAATAGACCGCCATGCTGTTGCCCAGCCACTTCCGCGGCAGATCTTCCACGATGACCCACAGGAGAAACAGGTACAAGCCATAGCGCCAGTTGGCGAGCACGACCAGCGCAATCACCAGGGCGAGAAGGACCAGGGAACGGAGAACCAGGTCCGGCCCTGTCTCGTACAGAATCCATTCCCCCACCTGGTAGGCCAGCAGCAGCCCGCCCAAGGCCAACAGCGGCGTTTTGATCCGCTGGGTGTTGATTGCGCGCATGCGATCCGCAATCATTGCGCCTGCTCCCTCTGCGCCAGCACGAAGACGTGATTGTCGCCGGCCAGGCCATCCCCGGGCAGCCAGCGGGCTGCGAGGCGAAAGGCCCAGGCATACCGCCGTCGCGTCCAGTGATAATCGCCCGGCGGGTACAGCACGTGCTGAACCATCCGCAGCCCGGCGCGAACCAGATACTGACGCCGCAACAAATCCAGAAAGATCGGCGAGATGTGGGTCGGCTCGCTGGATTCGTCCATCGCGCGGATTTTCCCCCGTAGCAGAAACTTTACTCGTGCCGGCAGGTTGTCCACATTGGGCGTAGTGATGAATGCTAAGCCATCGGTGGTCAACAACCTGCCCACATTTCGCAAAAATTCAATCGGGCTTTCCACATGTTCGATCACTTCGATGGCCACCACCAGCGGAAAAGAATGCAGCCCGCACACCTCTGCGAAGTCGGAGCGATTCAAATCCAGCTCCAGGAAAGGCAGATCGGCTTTGTACCCGCCGGCATTATGATCCACTGCCAGCACGTCAAATCCCAGCTCGCGCAGGCGCACGGCAAATGCACCGGTGCCTGCCCCCAGATCAATGGCGCGGCCGCGCCGGGTGCCGAAGTGCCCCGCAATCTGTCGAGCGACAAACTCGTGCAGCCCGGCGGGCGTCCAAGTCTCTAGCATCCGGCCCTTTCCTGACAAACTCGGTGGTACACCTCGCGATGGGGGCAATCATTTTCCCTAGGCGGAACCTCAATTCTGCCCACCACTGTGTCGCCTGCCGTAGTCTAGCCGCAGTCTCCGGCTCGTCCAAAACAAATGCCGTGCCCTGTACCGAAGCTGCAAGAGCGGCTCACCGCATCCACGACGCGCGAGCCCGGCTTGTACCCAGCTGTCCCTACAATAAAACACCGGCCGGCAGTCGTGCATTCTCCCGTTTTTTACTTCCTGGCAACAGACCCTGCCAGGCAAGTGCGGTACAGCTCAGCATAGTCGGCCACCATGCGTTCTTGCTGGTGCCGTTGCAGCGCTAAGGCGCGGGCCCGGTGACCGATTTCTCTCCAGCGCGAGGGGTCGGCAAGGAGCCCTTCCAAACAAGCAGCGAGTGCGGCCGCATCACCCGGCGGGAACTTCACTCCACCTCCCTCCACGATTTCGCCCAGTCCACCAATGGCCGATGCCACAACCACCCGCCCGCGCATCATCTGCTCGATGGCGGCCAAGCCTGCGGTTTCCTCCAAGATGCTAGGGAGCACCACGACGTCCAACGCATGGACAGCGTTTTGCAACTCCGGCCCCTGCAAAAAACCGGTGATCTGTGCGCGGTTGGAAAGGCCGGCCTGCTCGATCGCGGCTTCGAGCGAGGCCCGCTCCGGGCCATCCCCGACCAGACAAAGCCGAAACTCGCAACCCCGGGCAGCCAGTTGCCTGGCCGCTTCCACCAGCACAGGAATGCCTTTCTCTTGCACCAGGCGGCCCACATAACCAATCACGGGCGATCCGTTCACCCCTCTGGTGTCATTTACCTCTACCTCGCGTTCGGCAGGTTTCGGGATGCCGTAGTAGATGACCTGGGAGCGAGGCAACGCCAGCCGTACCAGCACATGATGCGAAATCGGCACATTGCGGGTGACCCGCTTGCACAGCCACCGACGTGGGAAGGTAAGCAGCAGCATTCTGGCACTGGTCAGCCATCCGGCGGCGGCATTGCAGTGCAGACACATGCCGTAGTGCCGGGCCTGGAAATGACCCGGGCAGCAGGTTTTCATCGGCTCGTAGAACAGCAACCCGTTCGGACAGCACGCCTGATAACCGTGGTGCTCAACGATGGTGACTTTGCGCCGCAGCAGGGCCAGTGCCAGGGGCAAAAAAACAGGGCCTGCGAGCTGGACGATGTCGGCTTCGCCGAGCAGTCGCCAAAGCGTGGCGAGCGAGGGCTGACGCACCACGCGAAAACCCAGGCTGCGATCATCAAAACCATCGGCCGGTGTCGGGGTGGCCACGGTGACGGTCATGTCTGCCTGCTGGCTCAACCCCTGCGCCAGCAGCATCACGAACGTCTCCACGCCGCCTACCCGGGGCGCAAACGCATGCGTGTAGATGAGTACCCTCATGGTTCGTAGGCTCGGGCCTGCTGCCGGATTACGTCAATCATTTCAGACGCCGGTGTGAGAGTTTTCTTTTCGCAAAAAGCCAACCCCGTGGAGAATCCGCGCGTACCGTGCCTTCACCTGGTCAGAAAATTCCCGGAAGCTCTCGTTCCAGAGCGCATCATCGGCCAGCAAGAACCCGTACGGTCGCAGAAATGGATATGTGCAGACAAATTCTTCCATCATGTGCTCGTAGGTATGCAGGCTATCGTGAATGAACACATCGATGGGAGCTATCCTGGGGAGAAGTGCTGGCAGCACTTTGGTGGAATCGCCGATGTGCAACTGCCACCGCTCGCGCAGCCAGTCCGGAACCACCCAACCAACGGTCTTCCCTTTGGGGAGAAAAGCCGCATCACCAACCTCTATGGAATGCAGACGTCCCCTGCCGTTCGTCTGGAGCGCCAACAACAGGTAGGCAGAAGAAACACCGTTCGCCACACCGGTCTCTACAACGGCGTCCGGCTGCACGGCTCGTATCAGCGCGTACTGCAACAGGATTTTTTTTCCAAATGGGGCCGCGCTCTGGATCTTCAAGCCCTGAAGTTCAGCACGGCAGGCGGCGAGGTGGGTGGAAAAGCCTTGCGACCGGAAGGGTTCGTTCAGAAACGTGCGCAGCTTTCTGACGGGAACACCCGTGGCCTCCGCAAGGAACCTCTCATCTGCTAGCAAGACTTCATTAAGAAGAGAACGCAGGGTATAAGCAGGATGGCGCAAAGCGAATCGTGCACGGCTTGCAAGGTTTTGAAACATCCAAGAGGCCTTCATCCGAGCTCCCTTCTGTTGAATCGTCGGTCCAGGGCGGCGACGACGGCGTCGGTGTTTTCTGCCAGCGACCAGGTGCGCATGCGTTCGCGCGCGGCCGTGCCCAACCGCTGCAGCAATTCCCGGTCGGGCAGCACACGGCGCAGGATGCCGGCCAGCGCCTGTACATCGCCCATCGGGAAAACGAATCCCGTTTCGGCTTCCCGCACCAGGTCGAACCGCGCACCCACACGGTCGCTGACCACCACGCCGCAGCCGCACAGCATCGCTTCGTTCACCACCACGCCGAATGGCTCGTAGCCTGACGGCAGCACGAGCAGGTCTGCCGCAGTGTACACCGCCGAAAGCTGCGATTGATTCACAAAACCGAGAAAGTGCGTCCGCGGGGCGACACCCAGCGCGCGGGCTTCGGCTTCCAGTGCGCCGCGCAACGGGCCATCGCCGGCAAACACCAGATGCGCCGATTCCACACCACCGGCCGCAAACGCACGCAGCAGGTCGCTCGGGCGCTTCCACGGCTGCAGCTTGGCACTGAAAACCACGACCGGAGCGTCCCGCGGCACACCCCAAGCCGCACGCACCGCGGCGCGATCGGCACGGGACGATTGCTCCAGCCACCAGGCGTTGTCCACGGCATAGGGGGTGAGAGCGATTTTCTCGGCCGCAATGCCCAGCGAACGCATCAGCGCCACACTGCCACTCGATGGAACAATCACGATGTCCGCCAGACGAAACAGCCGGGGCCACAGCCAGCGCTTGACGAAGATTTTCCAGCGGCCGCCGACGCGCGGCTCCAGTGTGTGCGCGTCGGTGCCGAACAGCACCGCCGCCCGACTCCGCCGAGCCGCCGCCAACGCCACCCAGAATGCCGCTGCGCGATATCCGGTGTAGGCGACGACCGCATCCCAGCGTCCGCAGTGCACCAGACGCCACAGCCGCGTCAGGCTGCCCAGACGACCGTACTGGCCCAGATGCGCCCAGCGATAGCCCTCCAGCAGCGGCACATCCCACTGCACGTTGCGGCCGAACTCCGGGTCGTACGCAGCTTCGGCTCCCCGCAGGCTCAGATAGGCCACGGTGAGCTCCAGCCGCGGATGCTGAGTCATCCAGCGATAGCCCGGAGCCCCATACTGGGTTGGATGGGTGGCCAGCGCCAGCAGACGATAGCGGCGCTGCCCGGAGGGAGTGAACTCATCGAGCGCCTGCCGAATCCTGCCTGCCACGGCCGTCCAGGAAAAATGCGCTTCCCAGGCAGCACGATTCTTCTGCCGAAGCTCTTCCCGCAGGCCGGGGTCAGCCAGCACGCGGACCAGCTCGTGGGCCAAGGCGGTTTCATCACCCCGCGGCACCAGCCGGACTCCGGCCTCGGTCATCGGGGGCGCAGTTTCCTCGCCTGCGTACGCCACGACCGGCACGCCGCAGGCAATGGCCGCGATGGCGCTGCCGCGGCGAGTCGAAATCCCGCCGCGCACGAACAGGAGCGCGTGGCTGCTGCCGATCCGATCCGCAACCTGCTCGGCCGGCAACACCCCGTGCAGCTCCAGCTCCACCGGCGCACCGGAAAGTGCTTCTCGCAGCACCGGCTCGGCTTGCTGGGCACCGCGGCCGAACACCCGCAGGCGAATAGGCCCCACTTCTTCAGCGGCGGCGCGCACCACACGGGCCAGCGTACGCGCTTCTTCCCGGTGGCCTTCGGTGACGCCAAACACACAGACCGTGACCAGCGAATCGTCTGGCGCAGCGGCTGCTCGCTCCCGCACCGGCACGTTGCTGCCAATGGGTACCAGGGAAGTTTTCGCCAGCAGCTCCGGTGCCGCAGCCAGCCAAGGGATTTTTTCCGGCGCGATGGTGGTGAGCACTCGATCTGCGTCGCGACAGATCCGCCGCAACACGGCACGAGCGATTCTCTGCCGCAGCCGGTGTTTCCACGAAGGGCTCGCAGGAACCAGCGGGTCGTGCAACAGGAGCGCCACTCTGGCACCGGCTGCCCTGAGCGTCCGTACAACGGCAGGCAAGCTCACCAGAAAGCCCCGACGACTCCAGGCAAACATGGTGTACTGCACCAGCACCCAGCCGCCGCGCCAAGCGCGGGCCTGCGTGCGAAGCCGGGCCAGCGCCCGCCGCCACCCCAGCCCCGCCCAGTCCACCCGTGCGAGCACCAATGCGCAGCCCTGCTCCGCCAGGGCCGCGCGAAGCTGTGCGCAGTAGTCGGCGATGCCGTCGGTGGGCTGGTCGGGCCTCCCGAGCAGGGCTATATAGGTGGGCTCCGATTTCGCGGCGGAGTCTGCGGCCGCATCGGGAGCCGCGGACGCCGTTGGCGAAGCCACTGTGGAGGTAGGCTTCGACAGCGGCACGGTCGTGCGGCGCGGCACTTGGGGCTCAGCGCCGCCATGCGGAGCGCGTGTGCGGTGGGTCATGCCGGTCTGCTTCCGAGAGAAAAACCGTCCCGGTGCTCCGGGACCTTTGCCGGCCTCATGATAGCGCAGCCGCAGCGATGTCCAGGCGCAAATCGTGGCGTCGTCAACGAGTACGCAACGCACCACGCCAGGCAAGCACCCAGAACAGGGAAAGCACGATCAACGCAATCCGGATCAGCAGCAATAGCAGTGGAGCGAGGTTCCAAACGAAAAGGAAGTGTACGGCCCAGGCGCCAAGCAACAGCAACCCGAAACAGAACTGTCGGACGGTTTTGCTGCCGCTGGCCAAGGCAGCCCTACGCGGAGCCGCTGGAACTGGCCGGGATTGCGCGAACCGCTTCGACAGGCACCACGCGGCCCGCCGTCCAGCGATAGCGCTCGAGCTGCGTCGCGGCCACGCCGCGGCGCACCAGCTCCTCGAGATCGAGGAGGGCTTCGGCGGTGTCCAACTCTCCGGCCGAGCAGTGCAATGCCGGCACGCGGGGCAGGAACAACGGGCAGCAGTCGTGGAACGGTTCCGCGGAGATGGCGTAGGTACCGATCTGCCGCGCCACCGCCAGGATTTGCTGCTTGTCCTCGCCCAGCAACGGACGAAACAGCGGCAACTGCACCGCCGCACCCACAGCCACCAGATTGTGCAGCGTCTGCGAGGCCACCTGTGCCAGGCTGTCGCCGGTGACCAGTGCCAGCGCGCGGTCGCGCCGCGCCAACCGTTCGGCGATCCGCAGCATCATTCGGCGGTAGAGCAGCACACGATACCGCTCCGGCGCCCGACGCACGATTTCGCGCTGGATCGGCTCGAACGGCACCAGATAGAGCCGTGAGGTAAATTGATACGGTGTCAGATGCCGCACCAACTCCCGCGCCACGTGCAGCGAAGATTCCCCCGGGCGCGCCCCGGCGCCGTAGAAATGTACAAACGAGACATGGGCGCCCCGCTTCATCATTTTGTACGCTGCCACCGCAGAATCGAATCCGCCGGACAGCAGGCACAGCACCCGGCCGGCCGTATTGGCCGGCAGGCCGCCGGCGCCAAGAATTTTCCGGGCATAGATGAGAGCGTCGTCGGCGGTGATCTCGATGCGGCAGGTCAGCTCGGGCGCGTCCAGGCCGACGCGCACGTTACGTCCGGCCTCGCGCAGCCGCTCGAGCAGATAGCGGCCCACGCGCCGTTCCACTTCGTTCGCGCGCATCGGGAACGACTTGTCGCTGCGCTTTGTGCGCACGGCGAAGCTGGAAAACACCTCGCCGCACACCTCCTCCCACGCCGCGCGACAGATCGCTTCCAGGTCGCGGTCGGTGCGGCGCGCCAGAGCATAATTCGCCACGCCAAACACGCGCGCGAGCCGCGCGAGCGCTTCGTCAAGCTGAGCCCCCTCCCCGAATTCGAGCAAAATGCGATCGCTGGGCTGCCCGATCCGGCGGACCGGAATGCCCTCCAGCGCCTTGCGCAGCGCCACGATCAGCTTGCCGAGAAAGAACCGGCGGTTGCCGCCCTTCAACCACAGCTCGTGATAGTGCACGACGATGACCTGCCGGTTTGCGGGCATGGGAATCCCTCGCAGCCACAACAACTCAGTATAGCACTCCAACCGCAAGACCGACGCCGGCCGGAACGGCCTCGCCCATGGTGCGAAAAGGGCATTAACCTTTGCGCACATCTGTCTTGCGCCGCCCCCGGTTGGGGTTAGAATCCGCCGGAATTCCACAGGGGCGCACCCGGACAGGCGACCCTGGAAGGACAACCCGCATCTGATCAAGTGAACGAGGATGTGGGCGTGAGTCGAGACGCAACCATGTGGACCCGGCGCGAATGGCGGGAATATTTCGAGCGCATCCAGCGTGCCTCGGAACCCTTCCGACCGCTGCGGCCGATGGCACGGCTGGGCGGGGGTCGCGTGGAGCCTGCGGCGGGGTTCAGTGTCCGCGAACTGGACGAAGCCGGCTTGAGCCTCGAACAGGCCCAACTGCTCGACCTGCCCGTGGATGTCGGGCGCGTCAACGCCTACGCCCCGAACGTCATCGCTTTGCGCGAATTCGTCCGCCTCTCCCGTGGCCGTTCCTGATACGCCCGCAGCACGCCGCGCCCGCACTGGGAACGACAGAACCGGATCCCAGTCGAAAATACTTGACAAGCACCGCTGAATTCGTTCCACCGTATCGCTGCCTGGAAGACGGATTGTGCCGGAAAATCTTGACGGGGACGCGCATTTCGGTACACTGCAGCTTCTGGAGTCAGCATGTCTACGCTCCCCATTCCGAACCCGTGGCCCGACTCCGAGCGGGATTTGGAGTTTCCCCAGCGCGAAGCCGCGTTTTTCTACGGACTGTTCCTGCGCGGCTATTCGATCGAACAGCTCCGCCGCGACATCGAAGTCCCCGCCGAAATTCTGGCCAAGTGGCACCGCGAAGCCGAACGCGAACCGGCCCAGCGTCCTGTCTTCGAACGCATCGTGGATTATCGTCGGCGCGTGCTGGCCATCTTTGAAACCCTGGTCGGCAGCGACGCCCAACCTCAACGACTGCAGTAACCGCCGGCACTCTGCAACAAACCCCTTCGGCCAGCTCTTCGCGTTTCCAACTCACTTCCCGCCCGACCCGCAGCGCCCGTGCCGGACCGCGAATTGACGTTTCCCGGTGGCTTCGCTACACTCGCACTCTCTGAGCCACCAGCGGTGTTCCGTAGCTCCGCTCCCCGGTAGCTCAATGGTAGAGCATTCGGCTGTTAACCGAAGGGTTGCAGGTTCGAGTCCTGCCCGGGGAGCCA
>JAIMBE010000108.1 GCA_023511565.1 Bacillota bacterium | reverse complement strand
GCCAAGCGCAACGGCAAAGACAAGTTGGCCCGCCACCGCCAGCACCACGAGCAGGGCCACCCACTTCTGCCGGTTGAACTGCACCTGCCGCAACGCTACATCCAGATCCACCAGCATGACGACAAAAACAAACAGCACCATGATCCCGCCGACGTACAGGATGATCTGCACGACGAACAGGAATTCAGCCCGCAGTTGCAGGAAAATGCCCGCCGTGGCCAGCAGCGTGGTGATCAGAAACACGGCGCTGTAGACGGCGTTGCGCACCGTGACCACGAGCACAGCCGAAATCACGGCCAGGGCAGCAAAGAAATAAAATGTGAACTGCTCGACCATCGCGCCTACACTTCCTCGCCCGCCGGCGGCGCCGCAACCGGTCGGCGCGAGCGCACCAGAACCAGCCAGGCGGCAACGGCCAGCGTCGCGACCGTGCCCAGCACCAAACCCTGCCAGAGCGGCCAGCCCGCCTGCCGATGCAGCACCAGTGCCGCGCCCACGCCCATCACGTTCACCAGCGAGACCGGGATCAAAAAATGCCAGCCCAACCGCATCAACTGGTCAAACCGGTAGCGCGGAAATGTGAACCGGAACCACATGAAGCTGTAGAGAAACAGCAACACCTTGGCCAAAAACCAGAACGCGCCCAGAATGCCGCCACGCGCAGCGGCTTCGGCCGGCAGGGTGGCCGCCCAACCGAGGACAGCGGCAAAACTCAGGCACAACAGCCCGAACAGCCCCAGCACCGCCTTCTGAATCGGCACCGGCTGCTTCGGCGTGCGGTAGAAACAGTAACCGGTCAGCGCCAGGAAGAAAACCGCGGGCAGGTAGTCGAGGAAATCGAACGCCGCCACGTTGGGAAACGGCCGCAGCCAGCCGCCCAGGAACAGCGTCGTGCCGATTCCGCCGACCACCAGCATGGCCGTGTACTCCCCCAGAAAATAGAGCGCCCAACGGAAGCCGCTGTACTCGGTCATGTAGCCGGCCACCAGCTCGGACTCGGCTTCCGGCAGGTCGAACGGCGCGCGGTTCAGCTCGGCGATGCCCGCCACCAGGTAGATGAAAAATCCGACCGGGGCCAGGAATACAAACCAGATGCCCTGCTCGGCCTGCGCTTCGACAATCTTCCGCATCGAAAGGGTGCCTGCCAGCAGCAGGCCACTGACCAGCGCCAGACCCACTGCGACCTCGTAGCTGACCACCTGGGCGGCGCTGCGCAACGCACCGAGCAGCGCGTAGTGGCTGTTCGAAGACCAGCCACCCAGCACGATGCCGAAAATCCCCAGCGAGCTGACCGCTACGATGAACAGCAGGCCCACGTTCAGGTCGGCAATCTGGAACACCGGTCCGAACGGCATGGCCGAAAGCGCCAGCATCGCTGCGGTCACCGAAATCAGCGGGGCTATCCAGAAAATCCACTTGTCGGCGTTGGCCGGGATGATGTCTTCTTTCAGCAGCAGTTTGAGCGCATCGGCAATCGGCTGCAGCAATCCGTGCGGGCCGACGCGCATCGGGCCGAGCCGTGCCTGGATGTCAGCCATCACCTTGCGTTCCAGCAGCACGATGTAGCCGGCCACCAGCGGCAGGACCGCCACGATCACCACCGCCCAGAGCAGGGGCAGCAGGTGCGGCTTCAGAAATTCCACGACTGTGCCCATAGCGACCCGCCTAGCGATCCACCTCACCGAGCACAATGTCAATTGTGCCGATAATCGCCACCACGTCGGCCACCAGGTGGCCCCGCACCATCGTGTCAAACGCCTGCAGATTGATGAACGAAGGGGGACGGATGCGCACGCGATAGGGCTGCGTGGTGCCGTCGCTGACAATGTAGTAGCCCAGCTCGCCCTTGGGCGCTTCGATCGAGTGGTAGACTTCGCCCGGCGCCGGCTTCATCACCTTGCCCACCTTGCCCAGGATGGGGCCGGAAGGAATGTCTTCGATCGCCTGCAGACAGATGCGGCGCGATTGCCGCATCTCTTCCATCCGCACCAGGTAGCGGTCGTAGGTATCGCCGTGGCTGCCCACAGGAATTTCGAAGTCATAGCGGTCATAGGCCGCATACGGGAAGGCCTTGCGGATGTCCCATTTCACGCCGCTGGCCCGCAGCACCGGGCCGGTGACGCCCAGCGCAATGGCGTCCTGGGCCGAAAGCACCCCGATGCCCTTGGTGCGCTCGACCCAGATGCGGTTCGTGGTGAGCAGGGCTTCGTATTCGTCAATTTTCCGATCGAAATCCGCCAGAAAACGCTTCACATCCTCTTCGAAGCCGTCATAGACCTCGTACTGCAGGCCCCCGATGCGAAAGGCGTGCGTGGTCAGGCGGGCCCCGCAGTATTTCTCAAAAATTTTCAGAATCTCTTCGCGTTCCCGGAAACAGTAAAAGATGGGCGTCAGCGCGCCGATGTCCAAGGCATGCGTGCCGAGCCAGAGCAGGTGGCTGGCAATGCGCTGCAGTTCGGTGAGAATCGTGCGGACGACCTTCGCGCGCGGGGGCACCTCGACTTCCAGCAGCTTTTCGACCGCCTCGCAGTAGCCGAGCCCGTTCGACACCGCGGCCACGTAATCCATGCGATCCACGTAGGGAGCGAACTGCTGGTAACTGCGATGCTCGGCGATTTTCTCGACGCCGCGATGCAGATAACCGATGATGCATTCCGAACCGATGACCTTTTCGCCGTCCAGATGCAGCTTCACGCGCAGCACGCCGTGCGTGGACGGATGCTGCGGGCCCATGTTGATGATGATCTCATCGGCCCCGAGCACGGTCGTGTCCATGCCCGGGAAGTGCACGTGGCGTGTGGGCGTTTCTGCCATCGGTTACTGTCCGCTTTCGATGCCCAAGTTCTCACGCACCCAGGCCGTGTCCTGCTGCAGGATGTCGTAGTCCTTGCGCAGGGGATGACCGACCCATTCCTCCGGCAGCAGAATGCGGCGCAGGTCCGGGTGCCCTTCAAAACGGATGCCGAACATATCGAAACACTCGCGTTCAAGCCAGTTCGCCGCCGCCCACACCGGAGTCAGGCTGGGCGGCCGGTCCTGTTCGCCGACCGCGGCTTTCAAACGCAACCGCTCGTTGCGCGGAAAACTGTACAGGTTCACCACCAAATCGAACCGCTTTTCGCGCTTGGGCCAGTCCACAGCGGTCAGGTCGGTCAGCATGTCAAACTGCTCTTCCTCGCGCGCGTACTCGGCAATTTCACGGAGCCGGTCCACGGCCACGACCAGAATGGCCTGCTTGCGGTCTTCGACCGCCTCCAGAATGGCGTCCCCGAAACGCCGGCGGAACCGGCGCACCATCTCGTTGTCGAGCGGCTTCGGCCAGGCCGCAGGCGCGTCTTTCTTGGGCGGGGCGGGTTTCTCTGCAGCCGGCTTTTCAGCAGGCTTCGGCGCGGACGTCTCGTGCGCACCGGGTTGGCCCTCGGGGGTCGGTTGCCGTTGTTCGGGCTGCTTGGGGGTCGGTTCGTCGGCCATGATCTGGATTGGTCGAAACTGGGCTGCGCGCGATCCCTCCACCCGCTCGCCGCAAAGGACTGCTGCGATTAAGCGTAAGTTTCTAACACACCGGCAGATAAGGCGTCAACGCCGGCAGTCGCGTTTTCCGCACCCCAGCAGGGCATAAAAAAGCCCGGCCGAAGACGGCCGGGAGGAAGGGCCTACGGCTCATTCGTAGATCCACTCCAAAGCCCCGCTGCGATACAGCCACACGTAGCCGATCAGCAGAATGCCCAGAAACACGAACATCGTCACCAGGCCATACAACCCCAGCACCCCGTACTGCACCGCCCAGGGGAACAGGAAGATGACCTCCACGTCGAAGATGACAAACAGAATGGCGACGATGTAGAAGCGTACCGAGTAGCGTCCACGGGCATCGCCTTCGGGCGGGATGCCGCATTCATACGGCTCCAGCTTCGCGCCCACGGCGCGCATCGCCGGCCGGATGTACTGAAAAATGATCAATGTGATTGCCGGAAACGCTGCCGCCAGCACGGCAAAGATGAAAATCGGAATGTAGTGCTCCGGCATCGCGTCGCTCACTCTCGATCCGCCGCGGTATGCTACCACAACACACTCATTCGCGTCAGTACTCTCCAAGCACAGGGAACGGCCAGGGCCTCTCCGCGTGGGGCCAGCCTGCCGTCGGTCGGTGGAGCGGCTCGATGGAAGCCTCCCCCTGCAAAGCGCGCGCCCCCGAGCCAACCTAACCCACCGGCAGCAGACTCAATCGTGGCGGCCGCCACGGAGAATCTCCACGGCGTGCGGAAGCAGGTCGGCGATCGCTTCGAAAGATTCCTCAGCGCCGCGGGGGCTGCCGGGCAGATTGACAATCAGCGTGTGCTGGCGAACGGCTGCGACTGCGCGTGAGAGCGCGGCGCGGGGGTTGCTGGCCGACCCCAATGCCCGCATTCGCTCGGCCAATCCGGGCACTTCGCGGGTGCAGATGGCGCGGGTGGCTTCCGGGGTGACGTCGCGAGGCCCCAATCCTGTGCCGCCGGTAGTGAGAATGACGTCGGCACCGGTGACATCGGCCAGTTCGATCAGCCGTGCTTGAATCATTCGGCTCTCATCGGGCACCCAGTGCGCGGCCACAACCTGCCAGCCACGCGCTTCGCACCGCGCGCGCAGCGTCGGGCCGGATTCATCCTGGCGTGCGCCGCGGGAAACGGAATCGCTGACGGTGAGGATGGCCACACGCATGGCAGCTTCAGACCCTGCGAGAACCGGTTGCCTGCCGCGGTGCGGTCAGCAGGCGGGCTAGGCGGCACCGTGCTTGCCCTGCGTCGCTCATGTTTCCTGGACGGCAGACGGGGTGCGGGCGGGCGAGCCTTCGGCATCTCGGGCCTCTTCGTCGAGCAACCGGAAAGCCTCCATGAGCAGGGCGGTGGTCGAACGGGTGGTCGTCACCAGTTCGGTGGAAGCGCTGAAATCAATTTCGAATTCGCCGCGGGTCCAGTGCACCAACTGAAACACGGCGGCATCGCCCTGCACCTGGCCCAGTTGCGCATGCCGACAGTGGCCGGCGGTGAAGTACAGCTCGGCCGTTTCCTCACCGCAGCGCACGGTCAGCCGACAGGTCTTCTGGCCCATTTCGAGCGACTGCATCAGGTCAGGAATGCTCAGCTCTTCCAACCGACCCTGAATCACGCCGGGGCGTGTGGCCTGGCGCTGCAATTTTTCAAGGTGCAGGCGATCAATCACTTTTTTTGTCCGGCGGACGAAGTCTTTCAGAAAAAACGGTTTGGGGATGTAGTCTTCGACGCCATCGGTGAGTGGCCGTAGTTTTTCTTCAATGTCGCCCCGGCTGGCGAGGAAAATGAACGGCAGGGTGCGCGACTGCGGGCGGCTGCGAAGCTTTTCATAGAGCTGGCGGCCGTCGAGTCCGGGCATGCGGTAGTCGGCGATGATCAGATCGGGCGGCTCTTCGATGACCTTCAGCAACGCATCGGCACCATCGTCGGCCACTTGGAGGGCGCAGTGCGGCTCGAGCCCGCGCACAATCAGGTCACGCACCAGCGGGTTGTCCTCCACGATCAAAACCTTGACAGTCTTCATGGCTGCCTGCGACTAGCGGCGTGTGCGGCGTTGGCCGCGCGCAGCGGAGGTCGTGCTGCGGCGGTGGTAGTCGCCGCTTTTGCCGCCCGTTTTGCTGAGCAGGACGATTTCGGCGATCGCGATCCCCTTGTCGAGCGCCTTGCACATGTCATAAAGCGCCAACGCTGCCGCCGCCACCGCCACCAGCGCTTCCATCTCGACACCGGTCTGCGCTCGGGCAGCTACCTGCGCGGTCAGCTCGACTCCATTCTGGCGCACTCGCGCGGCCACATCAATGTGTGTGAGCGGCAGGGGATGACAAAGAGGAATCCATTCCGCGGTACGCTTGGCGGCGGCTATGCCGGCAATCCGCGCGACCTCGAAGGGATTGCCCTTCGGCGTCTGCAGGCGACGCACCGCACGCAGTACCCGGGGCGGCATGCGCACAAAACCGCGCGCACTGGCCGTGCGCAGTGTGACTGGCTTGGTGGAAACATCCACCATGCGCACCGCGCCTGACCTCTGGTAGTGCGAAAGCCTCGCCATGGGTGTCTTTTGAGCCTCCTCGCTGCCGACGCTGACCGGCTAGAGACGGTCCCGGCGCGGCAGCACATCCACCCACTCGCCGGCTCCCCATTCCAGCCGGGTCTCAGGCACCAACAGGAAGGCGTTGGCCTGGGCCATCGCCACGATATCGCCCGAGCCCTGCCAGGGCAACTCCCGCACCACCGGTTCGCCAGAGTCCCAACGCACCTCGGCGGGCAGCCAATGCGTCAACTCAGCCCGCTGGCGCACGGGAGCTGCCAGACGCGCCCGGAAGGTCGTCAGCGGCCGGGCCGACGCACCGCTGAGCAGATCGAGAGCGGGCACGACCAACAACTCAAAGGTGACCATCGTCGAGACCGGATTGCCTGGCAGACCGAACACAAACGTTTCCCCGCAAACACCAAACACGGCAGGCCGACCGGGACGAATCCGCACCTCGTCAAAGCAGGTGACCATGCCCAGCTGCTCCAGCACTGCCTCCACCAGGTCGTACTTCCCGGCCGAGACGCCGCCGGAAAGCACGAGGACGTCTTCACGCAGCCCGCGCTCGATACACTGCCGCAGACGATCCTCGCGGTCAGGCGCATTGCCGAGCAACACCGGTTCGGCCCCGGTCAGATGCGCCTGCGCGGCCAGCGCGATGCTGTTCGAATTGCGGATTTCGAACGGACCCGGATGCGCACCCACGGATACGACCTCGTCGCCCGTCGAGAGAATCGCGACCCGGGGCCGGCGAAAGACGCGGAGCTCGGTACTACCCACCTGCGCCGCCAAGGCCAGCTCGGCAAAGCCGAGCCGCTCGCCGGGACGCACCAACACCTGGCCGGCGCGAGCTTCGCTGCCGCGCGGAACCAGGTTCTGCCCGGGATGAGCGGCGCGTTGGAGCGTGACGCGGTCGCCGGCAACGGTCGCGTGCTCGAGCATGACCACAGCATCCGCCCCGACGGGCACCGGGGCACCGGTCATGATCTCCACGCACTGTCCGGGGCCGACTTCACCCGCAAACGCCGCGCCCGCTTTCGCCTCGCCGACGCAGCGGAGCTCGACGGGGACGGCGGCAGCATCGGCGGCGCGCACGGCGAAGCCATCGCGGGTCGAGCGATCAAACGGGGGATAGTCGCGGTCGGCAACGACCGGCTCGGCAAGCACACGGCCCAGGGCTTCGACGACGGCCACGGTTTCGATCGGCGGGAGGCCGCAGCGAGCCGAAACCACCTCGATGACTTTCGCCCGTGCTTCGGTGTACGCCAGCATGCCACGGGAAGTTTAGCAGGAAATCGGTGTGCCCTGGGCCGCGCTGGCTCAGAGCCAGGAGGCCAGCCGGGTGCCTTCAGGCACAATGGTGGCTTCGCGTTCGGGACCCGTGGAAATCATTCCGATTTCGACCCCCAGCTCATCGGAGATAAATTTCAGATAGTCCCGCGCGGCCTGGGGGAGTTGATCGAGTTCGCGGATACCGGACGTGGTGGCCTGCCAACCCTTGAGCGTTCGGTAGCGCGGCTGCACCTGGGCCAGTCGTTCCGCCTCGGCGGGCATTTCGTCGAGCGGCGTACCCCGGTAGCGGTAGCCGACGCAAACCTGGATTTCCGGCTGCGTGTCGAACACATCGAGCTTGGTCACCACCAGCGAATCAATGCCGTTGATCATCACGGCGTAGCGCAGAATCACCAGATCGAGCCAGCCGCAACGGCGCGGCCGTCCGGTGACGGCGCCGTATTCGTTGCCCCGGTCGCGCACCTGACGGGCTTCCAGATCCGGCATTTCGGTCGGAAACGGCCCGCTGCCGACGCGTGTCGTGTAGGCCTTGGTGACCCCGATGACGCCGGTGATGCGCGTCGGGGCAATGCCCAGGCCGGTGCAAGCCCC
>JAIMBE010000107.1 GCA_023511565.1 Bacillota bacterium | reverse complement strand
CGGTGATAGCCCCAGTTCTCCTGCATCTCGGCGTGCACGATGTACTGGTTGATGGCGGTCAGCTCTTCCTTCAGCATTTCGTTTAGGACCTTGAGCACTTCCGGATTCCCCTTCATGGTCGCCTGTCTCCTCCGACGCAATTCGTCCTTATTCTACTCCAGCACAAGGAAAAACGCAGGCCGAGCTGTGCAAATCGGCGCGAGGCACACCACACCTTTCCTGCTCTCCATCGATGCGAAACGCTACAATAGCCAGCGAGCAGGCGGCTCCCGATGACCACGGTTCGACGCATACCGCTGCGCCGGGCGGTCCGCTGGCTGTTGCTGGTCGTTGCGCTGGCCCTGGCGGTTCGCTTCCTCTACTGGGGGCAACCACAGCCCCGTGCCTTTACGCTCGTGCCGGTGCAGCCGGGCCAGTGGCGCATCACGCACGATGGCAATCCGGGCGAGGTCTGGCAGGCTTTCGATGTCGATGACGACGGCGTGCTCGACCGCTTCGTCACCCCGGACGGGGAATGGACACGGCCGTCGCGTCGGCACCGGCCGCCGCGGCGGTGGCTGGTGGTGTGCATTGACGCCGTTCCGTTCGGCGTAATGGAAGAGCTCTGGCAGCGCGGCCATTTCCGCGAATTCCACCGGCCTTCGGCGCTGGTCAGCACGTTCCCTTCAGACAGCGAGTTGGCCATCGCCGCGGCCCTGCACGCGCCGCCCGGGCCCGGCTACGAACACCAGTACTTCGACCGCGCCGCGAACCGGCTGCGCGGCGGCGTGTTCGTCACGCTATCCGGTCGCAGCATTCCGTACCTGCCGCGGTTCGACTACGTTGCGCCGGGCTGGCACAAGTCGGTTCAATACGTTCTCGTGCGCCGGGCCTGGCATGCCGAGATGGGACGACTGCGGCAGCGGTTTCGGGAAACGCAGAAACCGGTGTTTCATGCGCACGTCTCCAGTGGCGATCCGCTGTTTCACAGGCTGCCTCGTGCCGAGGCCCAGTCGTTGCTGATCGAGTTCGAACATGTGATCCGCGAAGCCTACTATGCCGGTCGAGGGGAACTGGGCGTCTTGCTCTGGAGCGATCACGGCAATTCTCTGGTGCGCAGCCGCAGCGTGCCGCTCGATGCCCTGCTCCACGCACGGGGTTGGCGTCGCAGCGATGCGCTGCGGGCGCCGCGCGATGTGGTCATTCCGGCCTATGGCCTGGTGGGATTTTTCGTCGCCTATTGCGCACCGGAAGCAGTGGCCGAACTGGCCGCTGACCTGTCCCGGCTCGAGGGCGCAGAGCTGGTCCTTTACCGTGGACCGGAGCCCAACGTCGCTGTCCTGCTGGGTACGGGAGGCCGTCGCGCCCGACTCCGCTGGAACGACGCCGGCACACACTACCGCTACGAGCCGGAACAGGGCGACCCGATCGAGCTCGAACCCGTCCTGGCGGCGCTGGCCGCTGCGGGCCGGCTGGACGCCGAAGGCTGGGTGGCTGACGCCGACCTGTTCGCCGCCACCGCTCGCGCACGACTGCCCGATGCCGTTGCGCGCATCCGCACCTGGGCCGGCACGACGCAGGTGGAAAATCCCTCCGACATTGTCGTGAGTCTGAAGCCGGGCTACTACCAGGGCCGAGGGTGGTTCGATCGCCTCGTGACGATGGAAGGAACGCACGGAGCGCTCGAGCGGGATTCCTCGCTCGGTTTTGCCATGGGCACCGATCCGTTGCCGGAAACGCTTCGTCTCCGGGATTTGCTTCCCGCCGAACTGCAGCCCCGCAACTGATCGGACGGCTGGTGCGTGCTGCCGTCCACCGAATCCAGCGGCCGATTCCGATTCGTATCGCAGGGAACCCGCGGGAGGTTCACAGCTGGCTAGAATGTTTCCCGCGGCAGATACTGCACGCCGTAGCGGAGCAATTCCGTGCCTGGCTGTTCCAGCACATAGACGATGCGACCATGAACGGGCGGGCTCGGGTTGTGGGGCTGGTAGGGTGCGATGACGTCAATCCGCTGACCGATCGGATACCGCTGCGCGCTCAGGAAGCTCAGACCATCGCGCGATAGATCGAGGCACGGAACCATCTCTTCACCAAAGCCGGGCCACCGGATCAACACCATCACCTTCATTCGCGCCCGCGACCGGCGGCGGCGTTCGCTGCGGCGCGGTTCAGGGGCTGCGGGCTGGCGCTCCCCTTTGTCCCTGTCCAACTGGGCCTCGTGCTCGACCCGTTTCCACAGCGTGACTTCATCGCAGTGCGGGCAGCGCCGCGTGACCAGGCCCGCCGCCTGCAGCACGTGAGCTTCGCTGCGGTTCAGGTGCGCAAAACTTCGCGTCCGGCACTGCTCGCAGACCAGCAGGAACCGGAACGGCTCGGCCTCCGGCTCCGGCTGGGGCTCGACGAACTTCAACTGATACAGAAACGATTCGCCCTGCGGCACGGCACGCACGAGGCGCACCAGAATTTCGTCGGAAGTGCCTTCCTGAGACAAGCGCAATTCGTGATCGGGCAGCAGCTTGCTCTTCAAGGACAGCGAACACCCCTGGGCGTCGGCGGTGAGCAGCTCGGCCGACTCGTTGAAGTACCGGCCGTAGGCATCCAGACCCGAAAGGTAGATGCGCTGGCCCCGGTGCAGGCGGACTCTGCCCCCGGACGTTTTGATGGTCATGGGAACACGTACGGAAGGGGACTCTAACGTAGCACAGAACCCGGCTGGGGCAAAGCCGTTCGCGCGAGAGTTGGCGAAACCGGCACCGATCACCGCCCAAGCCGACGGTACAGCGGCACAACCCAGAGGCTATCGACGAAGGGCGGCGGCGATTTCGCGCGCCACTTGCCGGGCGCGCTCCAGCTCGTGCGGTCCGAACGATATGGCGGCCACACGAGCATGACCGCCACCCCCATAGCGCTCGCACAGCGACGCCAGATTTTTCAGGTGTGGATCTTCACGCCAGGGGTTCGAGCCCACGGAAACCTTGGCCCGCTCGGCCGACGCGCTGACGCCGACCGAATAGAGGGCCTCAGGAAACAGGTAGTAGGGGATGAATTTGTTGTAACCTTCCAGGTCCTCTTCGCTGACGTCGAAATAGACGACGCCATTGCGCGATTCCGCGCGCTCGCTGAGCACGCGAATCGAGCGTTCATGCCGCCGCACGAGCGCGGGCAGGTGCTCGGCGACCTGCGGCAGCCGCACGACGTCGGCCAGCGGCCGCGTGGCCAGCTCTGGAATCAGGCGCGCGGGCAGGCCCGGCTCCGGGGCCGCTTCGATGACCAGCGCCAGTTGCAGCGCCGGCTCGGTCAGCCCGACGGCCACTTCCGGCGAGGCGAACTGTGCGCCGTCGATCACGTCGCCCCAATGAATCAGCTCGGCCAGCGGTTTCGAGTCGAAGCCGAACTTGGCGGCCGTCACATCCGCGATCAGCTTTGTACAGGATTTGTAGTCCGGATCATAGAACTTCCGCCCCGAACGATCCTGGCGAAAATGTTCGGCATCCTCCGGCGAAAGGAACGCACTCTGGTGATGATCGAACCACCAGGTCAGCCGCGGGGAACTCGAGTACTTAAAGTCCACAATGACGTTTTCGTCGCCATCGAAAAGCTCACCGGCAAAGGGTTGTGTGGCCTGGTGCGTCATGCCGGTCAAGGCGAACGTGGCATCGGCACGGAGGCATTCGCGGTAGAAGCGGAGAAACACTGCAGCGGACGCCGCGCCATCAAAACAGCGATCGTGGAAGCAGAGCCGAACCTTCACCACCGCCTCACACCCCCAGCGCAAAATTCCGCGCCAGGGAAAGCCAACTAAGATGGACGCCGGCCCGAAGGTTGTCAAGCGAAAAGCCCACCGGCTCGCACACCTTGGCGGGGCCACTGAAGAATCTGCGGGATCTAGTTTGCGATGCTGTCGGCGATGTCGGCAGCCAGTGGCACCCGGAACCGTTCGCCCTGATACGCCTTCACCATGCACACGATCCACAGCACCACGGCCACCAGGTTCACCAACAGCAGGCCGACCGAAAAGCCGGCCATCCCGCCCATCAACACTCCCACGCCGAAAACCGAGCCCAGGGCAATGCTCAGGATATGCAAAGAACCAAAGACCACCAGGGACTGCGCGGTGTGGAAGCGCACGTACGGTCGCTTGCCAATCAGGAAGGAAATCAATCCCGTGTAGCTCAGCAGGCCGGCCACGTTTTCGGTAGGCCCTGCTGCGTGGCTGCGGCAGGTTGCTGGGTGCCACAGTTCGGACAGAACTGCACGTTCTCGGCGATCTTCGTTCCGCATCTGGTGCAGTGGGGCACCGCAGGTCTCCTGTCACGCGTCGGTTCGTATCCCGCGCAGAGTAACAAAGCCGCCCGGCCCACGCAATCGCGTGACCTTCGCTGCGCTCGGGTCCGGTTGGATGCGGGGGCCCGATTCGGTAGAATGGCGCGCCGCCGAATTGACCGGCGTTCCCCAAAGTGAATCCTTCGCCGCACAACCCGCCGGCCCGGGCCACGCGCAAGTTGCTCGGGTTGGAATGGCCGGCGCAACTGAGCACAGCCGAGCGCCGCACACTGCTCGCCGGCGGGCTCGGCTGGATGCTGGACGCGATGGACTTCATGCTGCTGGCCATGGTGCTCGACGACGTGATGCGCCACTTCGCCGTCGAAAAAGACGTCGGCGGACTGCTCAGCTCGGTGGGCCTGCTGGCTTCGGCCGCCGGCGGCGTGCTGTTCGGCTTTCTTGCGGACCGTATCGGGCGCACGCGCGCACTGATGCTTTCGATTCTCGTTTTTTCGCTGGCCAGCGGGGCCTGCGGGCTGGCGCAATCGGTGGTGCAACTGGCCCTGTTCCGCACGATTCTTGGTCTGGGCATGGGCGGGGAATGGAACACCGGCGCGGCGCTGATTGCCGAAACCTGGCCCGCCGAGCACCGCGGCAAGGCGCTCGGGTTGATGCAGTCTTCGTGGGCCATCGGCGAACTGCTGGCCGCCGTAGTCACGCTGCTGGTGTTGCCATGGTTCGGCTGGCGCGCCGTGTTTTTTGTTGGCGTGCTGCCGGCGCTGCTGGTTTTCTGGATTCGTCGCAAAGTGCCTGAGCCGGCGCTCTGGCTCGAGCGCGGCCGACACCAACCCGTCCGACTGAGTCGGCTCTGGCAGCGAAGTGATCTGCGCCGGAATGCGCTGCTGGCCACGACCATGAACGCGTGCGCGATGTTCGGCTACTGGGGTCTGTTTACCTGGATCCCGACGTATCTGAAAGCCCCGGTCGAAGAAGGCGGACGCGGCCTGACGGTGCTGACTTCGATGACCTGGCTGATCGTGATGGCGATCGGCAAATGGTTCGGCTACGCGCTGTTCGGATTTGCCGCCGACCGCTTCGGCCGCCGGCGCAGCTACTGTTTCTATCTAGTGGTGGCGGCAGCGCTGGTGCCCATCTACGCGAGGGTGAGCCACCCGACGGCGCTGTTGCTGCTCGGGCCGTGGGTGGCGTTTTTCGGCACCGGCTATTTCAGCGGTTTCGGCACGATCGCTTCGGAGCTGTTCCCCACGGAAATCCGTGCCACGGCCATGGGCTTGACCTACAACATCGGCCGCGGCTTCTCGGCCCTGGCGCCCTTCGCCGTTGGTGCGCTGGCGCTGCACGTGGGTCTGGGCGCGGCCTTTCTGCTCCAGGCCGGAGCCTTTCTCGCTGCCGCGCTGCTGGCCCTCGCCTTGCCGGAGACGAAGGGCAAGCAGCTGGAATGAGCCTCGCGCGCTGGCCCCTGACTCCACGGATTTCGAGGCCTGCCGGCGACACACGTTGTTGAGAATCGGCGCGGGCCGAAGCGTGTTCAGCTCCCTGGGCGCAAGCCTGCTATTCGGGTGGAGCAGCCTCCCGCAGCACGCGGCGCAGACCTCCGTCTGCGTGCACGGTCAGGCAGGCTGGCTGATGGTCACCGCAAAAAGTCAATCGGCTTCGGTGGGGACGGCGCCGACCAGGGTCTGCCAGCGGCGGACGAATGCGGCTTTTGCGCCCAGCGTGAGGCTGAAAAGGGTCGGCACCAGGAACAGCGTGAAGAAGGTGGCCAGCACCAGCCCGCCGAGCACCACAGCGCCGAGTCCGCGGTACAGTTCCGAACCGGGCCCGGGAAACAACACCAGCGGGATCAGGCCGAACACCGTGGTGCCCGTGGTCATGAACATGGGACGCAAGCGGTTGCGGGCCACCTCGGTAATCGCTTCGCGCGGCTCCATCCCCTCGTCCCGCATATGGTTCAACGACTGGTGGACGATCAGGATGGCGTTGTTGACCACCGTACCCACCAGGATGATGAACCCGAGCATGGTTAGGATGTCAAGCGGTTGATACGACAGAGTTTGATTGACCAGCCACAACCCGACGAAACCGCCGGCGGCGCCCAGCGGCACGCTGCAGATGATCACAAACGGATGCAGGAAGCTCTCAAACAGTGCCGCCATTAACAGGTAGGTGATGACCACAGCGAGCAGGAAATTCCAGCGGAAGGCGTTGAGCGCCTGGGTCAGCTTGTCGGCGCTGCCCGAGAGGTTGACGCGGTAGCTGCCACCGAGCAAGCCTTCCTGCTCCATCGGCGCGAGGATTTCTTCGCGGATGGTCTCCATGGCCGCTTCCAACGGGAGCGTTTCTGGCGGCTGCACCTGGATGGTGATGGCGCGTTCGCGTTCGCGGTGATTGATTTGCGTCGGGCCGTTGACGACCTGCACCCGCGCAACCGAACCGAGCATCACCAGCCGGCCTTCCGGAGTGGCGATGGGGATGCGTTCGATCAGGTGCGTGCGGCTGGCGTAGTCGTCCTCGCCACGCAGCATCAGATCGATCTCGCGGCCCTCGAGGCGGTACTCACTCACCTTGGCCCCGTCCACCAGGGCGTTCACCGAGAAGCCCAGCTCGCGGTTCGACAGATTGAGATCGGCCGCACGGCGCCGGTCGGTGACCACCTGCACTTCCGGATTGCCCAGGTCGAGGCTGGGGATCGGACGCGCCTGCGCACCGGGAATCTTCTGCATCACTTCGGCAAAGATGCGCCCACCCCGCGCAATCAGCTCGGGCAACTCCGGCCCGACCACCTGCACATCAATGTTGCGACCTTCGCCCCGACCCCGCTGGAACAGGCTCGACTGTTGAATCACGCCGATCGTGCCCGGCAACCTGGCATAGGCGGCGCGGATCACGGGCAACAGTTCGGCCACTCGCAGGGGGTCGCGGGCCCGGGCTCCCATGAACGCCTGACCCGGCAGTGCGACAAAGAACAGGCTGTCGATGCCGCCGCCCGGCAGGGCACGCGTCGCGGGGTCGTTCGGATCGGCTTCCCACAAAGGACGCAGGTCTTCAAACAGGGTGTGCCGCATGTTGGCGACTTCTTCGACGTTGTAGCCGGGCGGGGGCAGCAGAATGCCGAACGCAAAATTGTTGTTGCCGGTGGGCAGATATTCCGCCTTGGGCAGCAGCAGGAAGCTGATGCCGATGGCAGCTAAGCTCAACCCGAGCGTCACGGTCAAGCGGCGCACGGTGTTGCCGAGCAGCCAGCGGATCGTGCCGGCCAATCCCGCCTGTACGCGCTGGGCCACACCCACCACCCCCCACAGGTTGTGAAACCCGCGGGCCTGCTGGCCCGCTTCCACCACAGCCAGAATTTTGGCGGACATCGAGGGCACCATGGTGATGGACACCAGCAGGCTCAAGCCGACGGCGGCGCTGATAGCAATCGCAATGTCCGCGAAGAGCTGCCCGGCCTCCTCGCGGACGAACACCACCGGCACGAACACGGCAATCGTGGTCAGCGTACTGGAGAGCACGGCTCCCCAAACCTCGCGCGTACCGTCGTAGGCTGCGGCAAAGCGCGACTTCCCCATCTGCCGGTGGCGGTAGATGTTCTCGAGCACCACGATGGAATTGTCCACCACCATGCCGGAAGCGAAGGCCAGACCGGCCAGGGTGATCACGTTCAGCGAGCGCCCCATGGCCAGCAGCACCAGAAACGAACCAATCAGGCTGATCGGGATTGCGGTGGCTACCACCAACGTGCTCGTGCCGCTGCGCAGGAACAGGAACAGACACAGCACTGCGAGCAGCGAGCCCACCACCAGGCTCTGCTCGACC
>JAIMBE010000106.1 GCA_023511565.1 Bacillota bacterium | reverse complement strand
ACTCTGCGGGGCGAGCGCATGTTTGAATTTCTCGACCGGCTCTGCAACATCGTCTTGCCCCGCGTCCGCGATTTCAAGGGATTGCCGCAACACTCCTTCGACGGCCGCGGCAATTACACCTTGGGCCTGCGGGACCAGCTCGTGTTCCCTGAAATTGATTACACCCGGGTGGACAAAATCAAGGGGATGAACATCACCTTGACCACCACAGCGCGCACCGATGAGGAGGGACGCGAGCTGCTAAAACTGCTCGGTGTACCCCTGCGCGGCTGAGCGGTGGTGCCGGGCGAGAGGACGGAACGAAAATGGCACGAACTGCACAATTCGCGAAGATGAGGAAAAAGGCAAAGTTCAAGGTGCGCTGGCGCAATCGCTGCCGCCTTTGTGGTCGGCCGCGCGGATTCCTGCGGAAATTCCAGCTTTGCCGCATCTGTTTCCGCAGCCTGGCCCTGCGTGGGGAAATCCCGGGTGTAGTCAAGGCCAGTTGGTAACAGGAGCGATGCACGCATGCAGACCGACCCCATCGCCGATATGCTGACGCGGATTCGCAACGCCACCCGTGCGCGCCTGCCGCGCGTGGAAATCCCGGCGTCGAAGATCAAAGTGGAAATCGCTCGCCTCCTCAAGGAGGAAGGTTTCATTGCGACCTACAAGCTGGTGGAGGAAGGCGGGCCGCGCAAAACGCTCCGGATTTTCCTGAAGTACACGCCCGATCGCCGCAGCGTGATCACCGCCTTGCGTCGCGTCTCCCGGCCCGGCCGACGCGTCTATGTCGGCAAGGCCGACCTCCGGCCGGTCGTCGGCGGGATGGGCATCAGTATCCTGAGCACGCCACGGGGCATCATGACCGGGCGCGCTGCCCGCAAGGCCGGTGTGGGCGGCGAACTGCTTTGCGAGGTTTGGTAAGAGGCCACCATGTCGCGCATCGGACGCAAGCCGATTCCTCTGCCGCAGGGCGTCAAGATCGAGCTCGACGCCGGCACAGTCGTGGTCCAGGGGCCTCGAGGACGCCTGAGCGTGCCTGTGCCCCAGGGCGTCCACTTTGAGCAAAAAGATGGACAACTGATCGCAGTGCGCCAGAGCGATCAGTTCAAGGCGGCCCATGGTCTGGCGCGCGCCCTGGTGGCCAACGCCGTCCACGGGGTCACCGAAGGCTTCAAGAAAGAGCTCGATATCGTGGGGATCGGCTATCGCGCCGAACTGCAGGGCCGTTCGCTGGTGCTGAACCTGGGCTTCTCGCATCCGGTCGTTTTCCCGATCCCGGAAGGCGTGCAGATTGCGGTCGAGAAGAATACCCATCTGATCGTTTCCGGCGCGGACAAAGCCTTGGTCGGGCAGGTGGCGGCGAACCTGCGCGCGTTGCGTCCGCCCGACCCGTACAAACAGAAGGGCATTCGGCTGACCGGTGAACGTTTGAAGAAGAAGGCCGGCAAGGCGACATTGAAAACCGCCGGCTGATCCAGAGAGGAGTGCGCAGTGGCGAACGTCCCCATTCGCAAAATTTCGCGCAACGCACACCGGCTGCGGATCCATCGCCGTGTGCGGCGCCGCGTGGCGGGCACCGCCGACCGGCCTCGGCTGGCTGTGTTCCGTTCGCTCAAGCACATCTATGCGCAGGTGATTGACGACCGCACCGGACGTACGCTGGTTTCCGCCTCGACGCTGGATCGCCAGGTGCGGCAGCAGGTACGCAACGGCGGTAACGTGGCCGCGGCAAAAGTCGTCGGCCGCGTGGTGGCAGAACGCGCCCGCGCCGCCGGCATTGAGCGGGTCGTGTTCGATCGCGGTGGCTACAAATACCATGGCCGCGTGCAGGCACTGGCCGACGCTGCCCGGGAAGCGGGGTTGCAGTTCTAGCCATGCCCAAAAACGTGCTCAAACAAACGCTCTCGGTCCGCCGTCCGATCACCCTCAACCCGGCGGATCTGAAAGACCAGGTCGTTTCGATCAACCGGGTCACCAAGGTGGTCAAGGGCGGCAAAAATCTGAGCTTCACGGCCCTAGTGGTCGTTGGCGATGGCCACGGCCATGCCGGTTTCGGCATGGGGAAGGCACGCGAGGTGCCCATGGCCATCCGCAAGGCGGTGGAACAGGCTAAGAAGAACCTGATCCGGGTGAACCTGAAAGGCACCACGATCCCGCACCAGGTCCTCGGCCACTACGGCTCCGGACAGGTACTGTTGAAGCCCGCTCCGGAAGGTACCGGCATCATTGCTGGCGGCCCGGTGCGCGCCGTGATGGAGGTTGCCGGCATCCAGAACGTGCTGACCAAAAGCATCGGCACCTCGAACCCGCACAACGTCATCAAAGCCACCTTCGATGCTTTGTTGAAGCTGAAAGATGCAACGCAAGTGGCCGAGGTGCGGGGCAAGCCGGCAGAGGAGTTGAGCGCTTGAAATGACCGCCAAGAAACAATCCGGTACATTGCGCATCCGCTGGGTGCGCAGTTTCATTGGCTGCCCACGGGATATGCGGCAGACGATTCGCGGCCTGGGTTTGCGGCGCCTGCACCAGGTTGTCGAACGACCTGATACGCCGGCGATCCGTGGAATGATCCGAAAAGTGCGTCACCTGGTCGAGGTGGAGTCGTGAAACTCTATCAACTGCGTCCGCCACGCGGCTCGCGCCGGCGAAAGGTCCGCGTCGGCCGCGGCATCGGCTCCAAGCTGGGCAAAACCGCCGGCCGGGGCAACAAGGGACAGAAATCCCGCACGGGCTATTCGCGCCGGCGCGGCTTCGAAGGCGGTCAGATGCCGCTGCATCGCCGTCTGCCGAAACGCGGATTCAACAATCCGTTCGGCACGGATTTTGCTGTGGTCAACGTCGGACTGTTGCATGTCTTTGCTGCCAACGAGACCGTCACCCCGGAGGCGCTGCGCGCCCGCGGCCTGGTTCGCCGTTCGCGCCTGCCGGTGAAAATTCTCGGCGCGGGAGAGCTGAACACGCCCCTGCTGGTGCGCGCACATGCGTTCAGCCGCTCCGCCGAACAGAAAATCGTCCGCGCCGGCGGCCGCATCGAGCGGCTGACCTAGCGCCGCTGTGGGGAACCGGGCATGAAGCGGTTCATCGAAGCATTTCAGAACATCTTTCGGATTCCGGACCTGCGCAAGCGTGTGCTGTTCACGTTGGCGCTGCTCGCCGTCTATCGCGTCGGTTCCTTCATCGCTACGCCCGGGATCAACACCGAGCTGCTGCGCGATATCCTGCAGCGGTTGCAGGCCGAAGGCTCCGTGATTGCCATCGTGAACCTGTTCAGTGGCGGCAACTTCGCCAACATGACCATCTTCGCCCTGGGCATCATGCCCTACATCACGGCTTCGATCATCCTGCAGCTGATGACCGTCGTCTGGCCCTACCTGGAACAGTTGCAGAAGGAAGGGGAGCTCGGCCGCCGCAAAATCACCCAGTACACCCGGTATCTGACGGTTCTGCTCAGCCTGATTCAATCCTTCGGCATCGCCCGCATCCTGATGCAGCAGAACATCGAACAGCAGGGCCTAGTGCTGAACCCGGGCTGGGGCTTCACCCTGATGACCATGCTCACGCTGACCACCGGCACCGCCTTCATCATGTGGCTCGGCGAGCAGATTTCGGACCGCGGCATTGGCAACGGCATGTCCCTGATCATCTTCGCGGGCATCGTTGTCGGCCTGCCCGGAGCGATCTCTGACCTGCTGGACAAATTCGCGAATCGCGCCTGGGGGGCCTTCACGCCGATCGCCATGGGTGCGTTGCTGCTGCTGATGGTGATTGTCGTCGCGTTCATCGTGTTGGTCGAGGGCGGCCAGCGGCGCATCCCGGTGCAGTATGCCAAGCGGGTCGTCGGTCGTCGCGTCATGGGCGGGCAGATGACCTACCTGCCCCTGCGGGTGAACTCCGGCGGCGTCATTCCGCCCATCTTCGCCAGCTCGTTGCTCACGTTCCCAGGCACGATTGCACTGATGTTCGGCGCCCAGTTCGCTGGTTTGCGCGAGTTCTCGCGCATGTTCAGCAGCGGCGAAGTTCTCCACATGGTCGTCTACGCTGCGCTGATCATCTTCTTCGCGTTTTTCTATGTCGGCATCGTGTTCAATCCGACCGAGCTTGCTGACAACATGCGCAAATACGGTGGTTTCATCCCGGGCATTCGCCCGGGCCGGCACACCTCCGAACACATCAGTCGCATCCTCAGTCGCCTGACGTTCGTCGGGGGCTGCTATCTGGCCCTGGTTTGTCTGATTCCGGAATGGATGTTGTTTGGCATCAAGCTGCATCACCTGCCTGTCTGGCTTGGCGGAGCTTGGTTTGATCAGAACTTGCCCGACTGGATTCTGAACGGGCTGAATGTGCAGTTCTACTTTGGTGGCACCTCGCTGCTGATTGTCGTGGGCGTGGCGATGGACACGGTGCAGCAACTGGAAGCCCAGCTCGTCATGCGCCACTACGAAGGTTTTGTGCGCAAGGGCCGTCTGCGGAGCCGTCGTGGATAGCGCCGTCGCCATGGCCCGGATGGCTGTCCAGCGCGCTTTGATTTTTCTCGGCCCGCCCGGTGCGGGGAAAGGCACGCAGGCACGGCGGATCGCCGAACGCTACGGCATCCCGCACCTGTCCACCGGGGATATGTTTCGCGACCACGTCCGTCGCGACACCGAGCTAGGCCGTCGGGCGCGCCCGATCATGGAGCGCGGCGAGCTGGTGCCCGATGAGATCGTCCTGGGCATGATTGAAGAACGCATCGCACGACCGGATTGCCGCCAGGGTTTTGTCCTCGACGGCTTCCCGCGCACGCTTGCTCAGGCCGAAGCGCTCGACCGCCTGCTCGAGGCGCACGGCTTCGGCCGGCCGCTCGTGCTCCATCTTGTGGCCGACGAAGCACAGTTGCTTCGCCGCCTGGCCGGTCGCCGCACCTGCAAACTCTGCGGAGCGGTTTATAATATGTATGATCACCCGCCAAAGGTTCCCGGTCGCTGCGACGACGACGGCGGCGAGCTCGTCGAGCGCCCGGACGACCGGGAGGACGTGGTGCGCCAGCGTCTGACGTCCTATCACCACCAGACCCGCCCGCTGGTGGAGTACTACCGCGCACGCGGTGTCCTGGTCGATGTGGATGGGACGGCGGATATCGAAGCGGTCTCGCATCAGGTGTTTGCCTTGGTGGACCGGATTGCGGTGCCATGATTGTATTGAAGTCGGCCTCAGAACTGGAAAAGATGCACCGGGCCGGGCTGATTGTTTGGGATGTGCTCAACAGCCTGCGGCAGAGGGTGGCTCCGGGAGTGACGACGCTGGATTTGGAAAGGTTTGCGGCGCGACGCACCGCAGAATATGGCGCGCGGGCTGCGTTCAAGGGCTATCGCGGATTTCCCTGCACGCTCTGCACATCGGTGAACAACGAGGTCGTGCACGGAATTCCTTCGGCGCGCCGTACGTTGCGTGAAGGCGATGTCCTCTCGATTGACTACGGCGTCGAACTGGACGGCTACTATGCCGATGCCGCCATCACGATTCCGGTCGGGCGCGTGGCCCCAGAGGTGGAACGGTTGATCGCCGCGACACGGGAGGCGCTCGATCGCGCGATCGCGCAGATGCGCCCGGGCAACCGCTTGAGCGACGTCGGCGCGGCGGTGCAGCAGACCGTCGAGCCACTGGGCTTCTCCGTGGTTCGGGAGTTTGTCGGTCACGGCATCGGTACCCAGATGCACGAAGAGCCCCAGCTGCCGAACTATGGCCCGCCGGGCAAAGGCCCGCGGCTCGAACCCGGCCTGGTGCTAGCGATCGAGCCCATGGTTGCGGCTGGCCGGCCCGAGGTGCGCGTGCTCGACGATGGATGGACGGCGGTGACCGCCGACGGCAGTCTCGCCGCCCATTTCGAACACACTGTTGCCGTCACCCAAAACGGCCCGTGGATTCTCACGCGGCCAAAGGAGTTGTCCGGACCGTCCTGGTAGCCCCGGGGGATCGGGGAGCATCAGTCGGCGGTCTTCGGTCCAACGTGTATGGCCAGAAAGGAACGGGAAAAAAACAAAACGGGCGGAAGCGGTAATCCGAAGGAAGACGCCATTGAAGTGATGGCGACCGTCATCGAACCGCTGCCCAACGCCATGTTCCGGGTGGAGCTGGAAAACAAGCACCAGGTCCTGGCGCACATCTCAGGCAAGATGCGCAAAAATTTCATTCGCATCCTGCCGGGAGATCGGGTTGCGGTCGAACTGTCGCCCTATGACCTGACGCGCGGACGGATCGTCTATCGCTACAAGTGAGCCAGCCCGATCGCGCGGCAGGCAGTGCGCCCCGACGTGGGAGGACAGATGAAAGTCCGTTCCTCGGTGAAGAAGATTTGCGACAAGTGCAAGATCGTCCACCGGCGCGGCGTGGTGCGGGTCATTTGCGTCAACCCGAAACACAAGCAACGTCAAGGCTAGCCGCCGCGAATCCGTTCGGTGGGATGAGAGCAGGAGGAGTCATGGCACGCATCGCTGGAGTGGATCTGCCTCCGCAGAAGCGGCTCTGGATCGGCTTGACGGCCATCTACGGGATCGGCCAGTCGCGCGCCCGCGCGGTCTGTGCCAAGGCGCATGTGGACGAAACGAAGAAAATCAAAGACCTGACCGAGGAGGAGATCACACGTCTTCGCCAGGTCATCGAGAGCGAAGGGCGCGTCGAAGGCGATCTGCGCAAAGAAATTCAGATGAACATTCGTCGGTTGATCGACATTCAGTCGTACCGGGGCCTGCGCCATCGGCGCAATCTGCCGGTGCGCGGCCAGCGGACACACACCAATGCGCGCACGCGCAAGGGTCCGCGACGCGCCGCCATCGCGGCCAAGAAAAAAGCGGTGGCCAAGAAATAGCGATTCTTCGCAGGAGAGAAAGCCTTGGCAAAACAACCGGAAACGACTCCCGCCGCGCCGGCGCCCGCCAAAGCGTCCCGGCGCCGCAAGGAGTACAAGAAAAAGCGCGAGAAGCGTATCGTGCCGGCAGGGATCGCCTTCATCCAGGCGACCTTCAACAACACGATGGTCACCATCACCGACCCCGAAGGCCGTACCGTCTGCTGGTCTTCGGCTGGTGCTATCGGGTTCAAAGGTTCGCGCAAGGGGACTCCCTATGCGGCCCAGCAGGCCGCGCTCGCCGCGGGGGCCACGGCACGCGATCAGTTTGGCATGAAATCGGTCGAAGTCCGCGTCAAAGGTCCGGGCTCGGGTCGGGAATCGGCAGTGCGGGCACTGGCCTCAGCCGGCCTGCACATCACGGCAATCAAAGATGTGACCCCAATCCCGCACAACGGCTGCCGGCCACCCAAGCGCCGGCGCGTCTAGCGGGCGAATCGGCTGTACGGAGAGGAGAGACTCTTGGCTCGACATCGAGAAGCAGTCTGCCGCCTGTGCCGTCGGGAGGGCATCAAGCTCTTCCTGAAGGGCCTGCGGTGTTTTACGGAAAAGTGCGCCATCGAGCAGCGCAACTTCGTCCCGGGCCAGCACGGCCAACGCCGTCGTGCGAAAATGGTCGGGTACGGCCTACAGTTGCGCGAGAAGCAGAAAACCAAGCGCACCTATGGCTTGCTCGAGCGCCAGTTCCGCAACTATTTCGAAAAGGCTGCCCGCCTGAAAGGGCCCACGGGTGAAAACCTGATTGTGATGCTCGAGCGGCGTCTGGACAACGTCGTCTACCGGGCGGGCCTGGCCAGCTCGCGTGCGCAGGCGCGTCAGTTCGTTCTGCACGGACACGTGCTGGTCAACGGACGCAAGGTGAACATCCCGTCCTATTTGGTCAACGTCGGCGAAGAAATCGCCCTGAAGGAGCGCATGCGCCAGAACCCCATGGTGCTGGAAGCGCGCAATATCGCGCAATCGCAGGCGCCCTGGCTGGAAGTGGACCGGGACAGCCTGAAGGCGCGCGTCGTTGCGCTGCCCAGGCGCGAGTTTGTGCAAACGCCGCCCATAACCGAGCAGCTCATCGTCGAGCTGTACTCGAAGTAAGTTGTGCGAGTTTCATTATCTGCGCCCCGCCCTGCGCGGGGAGGAAGGATGCATCATGATGTGGAAAGGTTTTCAGAAACCGAAGCGGATGGCTGCGGAACTCGGAACCCTGACCGATCGGTACGGAAAATTTTCCGCCCAGCCGTTCGAGCGCGGCTGGGGCACCACGGTCGGCAACT
>JAIMBE010000105.1 GCA_023511565.1 Bacillota bacterium | reverse complement strand
CCTTTGCGCAGGCCTACGACAACGTGGCCTGCGTGCTGCGCGGTGACGCCGGCAAAACGTTCGGCTCGTTCACCTGTCCGGCGAGCCTGACCCCGCAGCCGTGGTTCGAAAACCAGCTCCCGGGACTGGGCACCGCGTTTCTGACGAGCAACTTCGCCAGTCTGTTCCAGACGAATAACGTGAGCACACTGTTCCTGCAGATGAATGTGTTCCGGCAGCTCGTCCTGGGCCTGCCGTCATACAACAATCTGCAGATGCTCGCCATTCTGATGGCCACCCACGGCGGAATTTCGAACTACCACGCCATCTTCTTCACTCTGCGGAACCGGCCCTGGCACGGTCTGCAGTTCGATGTGAACTACACGCTGTCGAAATCGCTCGACCAGGTCGGCAACGTGCAAAACAACCTCTCGCTGATTACGACCGGCTTCGATCCGAACGTGGACTACGGGCCGGCTCTTTCGGACCGTCGGCACGTCTTCAACGGCGTCTTCAACTATGAACTGCCGTTCGGGCCAGGCCGCTGGGTATCCTCCGGTCAAGGTTGGTTGAATAAGCTGATGGGCGGCTGGTATCTTTCGGGAATTTTCCGGGCGTTCACCAGCCTTCCGTATTCCGTGGACGACAATGCAGGCGTGTTCGGGGGTTCGCTGGCCGGTTTGACGAACGCGGCGATTCCCCTGGTGGATGTCTCCACGTTGAACACGGGTGTCTTTCGTGGTGTCGCAGGTTCGGGCGGAGTCGGCACGATTGGCAATCCGGCCACCGGCGGATCGGGATTGAATTTGTTCGCCGACCCGGAAAGTGCCTTCAACTCCTTCCGCCGGATTCTGCTCAGCGTGGATGGCCGCACCGGTCGCGCCAATCACTTCCGCGGGCCCGGCTTCTGGAATCTGGACCTGAGGATTGGAAAGGATACGCAGATCACCGAGCGGTTCGCGTACGAGTTTTCCTTTGACTTCTTCAATTTCTTCAACCACGTCAACCTGGATACGCCGTCGCTCAGCCTGAACAACCCGGCAGCATTCGGTGTGTTCAGCAGTCAGTTCACGCCGCCGAACCGGACCAACGGTGCGCGCTGGATTCAATTCGGTTCGCGGATCCGGTTCTGAGGGGAGACGGGCGGTGGCCGCGGGACCTGCCGGGTCCAGCAGACCAGGCGGTCGGCGTCGCACCCGTCCAGGGCCGTACGGAATGCTGATCTCGGCAGAAACCAGCGGCCACTGCCCGCACTCGTTCGTGTCAGGAGAATCCTTTGTCTACAGCACGTGAATCCGGAATGAGACGGCTCCACAACCGCTGCGGGCAGTCTCTTGGCAGGATGTTGGTGTTACTGGTTGTCTGCTCGGTTGCGGCCGGCGCCAGCCCGCAGACCGCACCCGTTCCGGTCCAGCCAGCGGCTGCGGCCGCACCGGCACTCACAGCCGCCGACGTCGAGGCCTTCTTCGACGGGATGATTCCGCTGCAGCTCGAACAGCGGGAAATCGCCGGTGTGGTAGTGGTCGTCGTCTACCGGGGTCAGGTGCTGTTCGCCAAGGGGTACGGCTATGCCGATGTCGCCCGGAAAATCCCGGTTTCGCCTCAGACGACACTGTTCCGGCCCGGCTCGATCTCCAAGCTGTTCACCTGGACTGCAGTGATGCAACTGGTGGAGCAAGGGCGAATTGATCTGGACCGCGACGTCAACGAATACCTCGACTTTGCCATCCCGTCCACCTTTCCCCAGCCGATCACCCTGCGGCACATCCTGACGCACACGCCGGGCTTTGAAGACGTGCTGAAAAACCTGTTCGCCACCGACCCGGCCAAACTGCTCTCGCTGCGGGAGTATCTGGTGGGACAGTTGCCGCAGCGGATCTATCCGCCGGGCGTCACCATTGCGTATTCGAACTACGCCACCGCCTTGGCCGGCTACATCGTGGAGCGGGTTTCCGGCCAGCCGTTCGCCGCCTATGTGGCCGAGCACATCTTCCAGCCGCTCGGCATGGAATACTCTACGTTTGAGCAGCCGTTGCCGCCTACGCTGGCCCAGCACATGTCCCAGGGCTACACGGTTTCTTCCCGGCCGGCGCGCCCCTTCGAACTCATCCCGGCGGCACCGGCCGGCGCACTTTCCGCTTCGGGCCTGGACCTGGCCCGGTTCATGCTCGCTCACCTGCAGCAGGGACAGTACGGACAGACGCGCATCCTGCGGCCGGAGACGGCACGCCTCATGCACGCCCGTCAGTGGGGCCCGCTCGACGGCATCAACGGCATGGCACTCGGCTTCTACGAAGAATCCCGCAATGGATTGCGCATCATCGGCCATGGCGGCGACACGGTATTCTTCCACAGTGACCTGCATCTGATCCCGGACGCCGGCCTCGGGTTTTTCTTTTCGCAGAACAGCGCGGGCAGCGGCACCGGCAATTTGCGGACGGCGGTCTGGCGCGGCTTCCTGGATCGCTACTTCCCCTATCGACCGGCCGAGGCCGCGCCGTCCCCCCAAGCGGTCGAAGACGTGCGTGCCGTTGCCGGCTTCTACATCAGCAGCCGACGCAATCACACGTCGTTTCTGCGCGCGCTGGCGATGCTCAGCGGCACGCGCATCACCGCGCGCGGGCCGGACGCAATTGAAGTGAGCGGACTGGAAGCGCTGACCGGTCGGACCCAACGCTGGCAGTGGATTGCCCCGATGCGCTTCCGCCAGGCCGACGGCCAGGACGTCATTGCGTTTCGCCGCGATGCACAGGGACGGCTGGAAGCGTTCGTTTCGGTGGTCCCCATTTTTGTCTTCCAACGCGTGCCCTGGTACCAGGGCGGGTTGCTGCTGCAGATCCTGCTCGGTTTTGCCGTTGGCGTCTTTGCCCTGACTCTGTTGTTGTGGCCACTCGCCGCGTGGTTGCGCCGGCATTACGGGCGCCGCCTGGAGTTGAGCCCGCAGGAACGTCGTGTGCGCCTGCTCACACGGCTGACTGGTGGTCTGGTGCTGCTGTTCGTGCTCGGGTTTGTGGTCCTGTTCGAAGCCGCGGAATCAGACCTCGGCATCTTCAACGCCGACCTGGATCCGTGGTTGCGCGCGCTGCAACTGCTCGGTTGGCTCAGTGCGTTCGGTCTGCTCGCCATTTTCTATGACAGTTACCTCGGCGGGACAGACCGTGCCCGGGGCTGGGTGGGACGTCTTTCCGCCATCGTGCTGGCGCTGGCGGCCATCGCTTGGGGCTGGGTCCTGCTCGCCACGAATCTGCTGAGCCTGAACCTGCACTACTGAACCGAATTTCCAGGCTGGTCTTCGATGGAGGAATCATGCGTCATCTGCGATGGAGTGCAATGCTTCTTCTCGGCTTGCTGTTCTGCGACCTGGCTGCGGCCGAAGAGGCCCGTCTGCTGCGCCGGCCCAGTGTGAGCCGGGATCAAGTGGTTTTTGAATATGCCGGCGATTTGTGGATCGTCTCGCGCCAGGGCGGCGATGCCCGCCGATTGACGGCCACCCCCGAACTGGAAATCGACCCGGTCTTCTCGCCCGACGGAACGCAGATTGCGTTCACGGCCACGGTGGCCGGCAACACCGACGTGTACGTCATCCCTGCGGCCGGCGGCGACCCGCGCCGGCTGACCTATCACCCCGCACTCGATGCCGTGCGCGGCTGGACTCCGGATGGGCGCCGCATCCTGTTCGCTTCGGACCGCGAAACAGTACCCCACGCCCATTTCCGCCTGTGGACCATCAGCGCCGAAGGAGGCTTCCCGGAGCCCTTGCCCATGCCCCGCGCCTACACCGGTTCGTTTTCGCCCGATGGACGTCGGATCGCCTACGAAGAGATTCCCACGGCGTTTACTCCCGCCTGGGCTCAGAACCAGTCCAGCCAGTGGCGGCACTATCGGGGCGGACGCACCCATCCGGTCCGTATCCTGCATCTGTCGGATTTCTCCGAGCAGAAACTGCCGTGGACGAACAGCAACGACACGCATCCGATGTGGGTGGGCAACACGATCTACTTCCTTTCCGATCGGAACTTCACGGTCAATCTGTTCGCCTACGACCTGAACACGCGCCGGCTCACCCAGCTCACCGATCACGAAGATTTCGATATTCAGTGGGCTTCGGCGGGCCCTGATGCGATTGTCTACGAGCAGGCCGGCTACGTGCATCTGTTCGACATTCGCAGCGGCCGCGCCCAGCGACTCCGCATCCGCGTCTCGGGCGATCTGCCCTGGGCCCGGCCCCAGTTCAAATCAGTGGCCAGCCTGATCCGCAATGCGTCGCTTTCGCCCACCGGCGTGCGCGTGGCCCTCGAGGCCCGCGGCGAAATTTTTACCCTCCCGGTCGAAAAGGGCGATGTGCGCAACCTGACGCAAAGCCCCGGAGCGCATGATCGTTCTCCGGTCTGGTCGCCCGATGGCACGCAACTTGCCTGGTTTTCCGATGCCAGCGGTGAATACCAGCTCTATATCGGGGATCAGCGCGGGACCGCACCGCCGCGGGCGCTTGCCCTGCCGGAAAAATCGTTCTTCTCGGCGCCGGTCTGGTCGCCCGACGGCAAACAGATTCTGTTCTATGACAACCACCTGCGCCTCTGGCTCGTGGAGGTGACCAGCGGCACGCTGACGCGGGTGGATGCAGACACCTATCACGACCCGGCACGCGAAGCCGACGCCGTCTGGTCCCCCGATTCGCAGTGGGTCGCCTACTCGAAAAGCCTGGAAAATCACTTGCGGGCCATTTTCCTCTACTCGCTGGCCACCGGCCAGAGGCACCAGATCACCGACGGCATGTCAGACGCCGTTTGGCCCGCATTCGATGCCAGCGGCAAGTACCTCTATTTCCTGGCCAGCACGAACTACGGCCCCAGGGGCGGCTGGCTGGAGATGAGCTCGCTCGACCGGCCGGTGCGCCGGGCTATCTACCTGGTCGTGCTCCGCGCCGGCGAGCCTTCACCGCTGCTGCCGGAAACGGGCGATGAGGGTGTCGCCGCTGGGGAAAAGCCTGCGGAAAAGACCGAGCCACGTGTCCAGGTGGATTTTGAAAACCTCAGCCAGCGCATTCTGGCGCTGAACATTCCCGCTGGTGATTACAGCCTGCTGCGCGCCGGCGCCAGTGGAACGATCTTCTATGTCGAGCCGCTGCGCATGGTCGCCGCCGGCGAATCGGCCGGTCCGGCTCCGCTGCGTCTGCACCGCTACACTCTGCGCGAGCGCTCGGCCGCACCGTTTCTGGAAGGCATTCGCTTCTATACTTTGTCGGGCGACCGGAAAAAACTGCTCTATCACGCCGGCGGCAGCCGCTGGGGCGTGGTCGCAACCGAGCGTCCCGCGAAGGTGGGCGATGGCCTGCTCGATCTGAGCAAGCTGCACATGCGCGTCGACCCACGCGCCGAGTGGGCGCAAATCTTTCGGGAAACCTGGCGCATCCAGCGCGATTTCTTCTACGACCCGCAGATGCACGGGGCCAACTGGGAAGCGGTCTACCAGAAGTACCTGCCGCTGGTTCGGCACGTGGGTCACCGCGCCGATCTGTCCTACTTGATTGCGACGGTCGGCGGCGAGTTGGCCGTGGGCCACTCCTATCTGACGGGCGAGGGTGACCTGCCGGGCGGCGAACCGGTCTCGGTCGGACTGCTCGGTGCGGACTTCGCCATCGAAAATGGTCGCTACCGCATCAAGCGCATCTACGCCGGCGAAAACTGGAATCCCGACTTGCAGGCGCCGCTCAGTGCTCCCGGGATTGCCGTGGCCGAAGGCGACTACTTGCTCGAAGTCAACGGCCGGCCACTGATCCCGCCGACCAACCTCTACAGCCTGTTTGAGGGCACCGCGGGTCGGCAGACACTGCTCCGCGTCAACACAACCCCTTCGCTGGAAGGTTCGCGACTGGTCACTGTGGTTCCCGTGGCCAGCGACCAAAACTTGCGCACCCGCGCTTGGGTCGAAGCGAACCGCCGGAAGGTCGACGAGCTCTCTGGCGGCCGTCTCGCCTATGTCTGGCTGCCGAATACGGGCACGCCCGGCTATCAGTACTTCAACCGTTACTACTACGCCCAGCAGCACAAGCAGGGCGCGATCATAGACGAGCGCTACAACCAGGGCGGCATGGTGGCCGACTACATCGTCAACGAACTCGACCGCAAGCTGCTCGGCTACGTCGCCACGCGCGACGGCCTGCCGTCCACCTCACCCATGGCCGGGCTGTACGGACCCAAAGTGATGCTCATCAACGAATCGGCGGGATCGGGCGGCGATGCGCTCCCCTACTACTTCCGCCTGCGCAAACTCGGCCCGCTGGTGGGCACGCGCACCTGGGGCGCATTGGTGGGTACGCTCGGCTTCCCGCCGACCCTTGACGGAGGTGGGATCACCGCGCCCAATCTGGCATTTTACAACCTGCAGGGACAATGGGACGTGGAAAACCTCGGCGTCGCACCGGACATCGAAGTGGAAAACACAACGGCCGATTTTGTTCGTGGTCGCGACCCGCAACTCGAGCGCGCCGTGCAGGAGGCGTTGAAGCTGCTCGAGCAGAATCCGCCGCCGCGCGTGCCGCGGCCGGCCTCGATTGATCGCGTCTCCCGTCCAGGAGGGAACCGATGAAGTCCGCTCGAACGGCACGGCAAGCCGGCTGGGCGTGCGGGCAGACCGGACGACGGCTGGGGTATGTGGGTCTGGCTGCGGCCGGGCTGGCTGTGCTCGGGTTCTGCCTGGTGGTGCTGGCGCCTTCGCCCGCGCAGGAGCCAGCCGCATCGTCCTTCACGCGCACCGAGGCCATGATCCCGATGCGGGACGGGGTGCGACTCTACACGGTCATCTTCGCACCGCATCAGGCCAGCGAGCCACTACCGATTCTGCTGCTCCGCACACCGTACGGCATCGGTGGGATCGACACTGCCTATCTGGCTCGGGCGCTGCCCGATCTGGTTGCGGATGGGTACATTTTTGTCTTCCAGGATATCCGCGGCCGATTCCGCTCGGAAGGCGAGTTCGTCATGCTGCGCCAGCCCCGCGATCCGGCGAAAGGGGAAACAATTGACGAAGGCACCGATACCTACGACACGATCGCCTGGCTGCTCGAACATGTCCCCAATCACAACGGCCGGGTCGGCCTGGCTGGCACCAGCTACGGCGGCTGGTTGACGGTCATGGGCATGCTCGAACCACACCCGGCGTTGCGCGCGGCCGTCCCGCAGGGTTCCCCGGCCGATATGTGGCTTGGTGACGATTTCCACCACAATGGCGCCTTCCGCCTGAGCTACGGTTTCGAATACGCCTACCGCATGGAATCCGGCAGGGAGATGGCGGACGTTTCCGAACTCATCCGTCGCTACGACACCTATGAGTGGTATCTCGAACTGGGCCCGCTGGCGAACGTAAACGAAAAGCTGGTGCACGGTCGCCTGCCCACCTGGAACGATTTCGTCCAGCACCCCGATTACGATGCCTTCTGGCAGCGCCAGGCCCTGGCACCGTGGTTGCAACGCGTCACTGTGCCCACGCTGAATGTGGCGGGCTGGTGGGACCAGGAGGACTTCTACGGCCCGCTGAAGATTTACGAGCTCCTGGAACGGCACGACACCAAAAACATGAATTTTCTCGTGGTCGGGCCGTGGAATCACGGTGGTTGGTCCGGCGAAGGGCGGCGGCTCGGCCCGCTCGATTTCGGCAGCGCCACGGGTGAGTATTACCAGCGCAACGTCCGCGCGCCGTTTCTGGCCTTATACCTGAAAGGGCGGGGCCAGCTGGATCTGCCCGAGGCCCTGACGTTCCGCACCGGACGCAATGAATGGGTACGGCATGCCGACTGGCCACCGCGCGCCAATGTCGCCGAACAGCGGCTGTATCTGCGCGAAGGACGCACGCTCAGCTTCACGCCCCCGCGCGGCTCGGATGCCGAGGCGTTCGACAGCTACGTTTCAGACCCGGCCAACCCCGTGCCCTACCGTCCGCGGCCGATTCAGCTCCGCACCGGCTGGAGCACCTGGCTCGTGCAGGATCAACGCTTCGTGCACCGACGACCCGATGTGCTCGATTGGGTGAGCGAGCCGCTGGCCGAAGACCTGGTGGTGTCCGGAAAAATTGTCGCGCATCTGTTCGCGTCCACAACGGGCACCGATAGCGACTGGATTTTCAAACTGATTGACGTCTATCCGGATCGCTACGCGCCGGATCCGCAGCTGGGCGGCTATCAGTTGATGGTTGCCGCCGAGGTCTTCCGCGGACGCTACCGGCACAGCTTTGAGCGCCCGGAACCGATTCCTCCGAATGCGATCGAGCACTACCGCATCGAATATCCCGGCCTTGATCACGTCTTCCGCAAAGGCCACCGGATCATGGTGCAGGTCCAGAGCACATGGTTCCCGGTGATCGATCGTAACCCGCAGA
>JAIMBE010000104.1 GCA_023511565.1 Bacillota bacterium | reverse complement strand
GCACCACACCGTACGTGCTCGGGGCCCTGCGCTACGCGCGATCGTGCCGGGCGAAAACGGTTGCGGTGACCTGCAATCGGGCGGCTCCGCTGGCCCGGATCGCCGACCTGGTGATCGCGCCGCAGGTCGGTCCGGAGGTGATAGCCGGCTCGACACGGCTGAAAGCCGGAACGGCCCAAAAGCTGGTGCTGAACATGCTGAGCACAGCGGCGATGGTGCGGCTCGGCTACGTCTACGACAACTGGATGATCCAGGTCGCCACGGCCAACCGCAAGCTGCGGGAGCGCGCGCTGCGAATTCTCCAGCAGGCCGCCGGCACGAGCCGGCAGAAGGCTGCGCGGGCACTCGCACAGGCGGCAGCCGCGGCACCCCGCACCGGCACTCCGCACAGTCGCAATGCGCTGCCCGTGGCGCTCATCATGCTGAAGCGGCGTTTGGGCGCAGCTGAGGCGTGGCGCCGGCTGCGCACCGCCGGCGGGAATTTGCGCCGGGCCCTGGGTGAATCCAGCCGGCCGTGAAACCGCAACGCAGGAGTAACCCTTCGGCGGCTGCAGCGTCACGCCAGCAGCCGGAGTTGCGAATCCGAACTAAGATGAAATCACCATGGACAAGTTTCTGATTCGCGGCGGGGCGCGTCTGGAGGGCGAAATCCGGATCAGTGGAGCGAAAAACGCCGCCTTGCCCGCGATGGCCGCGGCGTTGCTGACCGACCAGCCGGTGCATCTGGAAAACATTCCGCGCGTACGCGACATCATCACGATGGGCAAGCTGCTGGCCCACATGGCCGCGCACGTCGAAGCGCCCGAGCTGCCACCCGACCGGGTGACCATTCGCGCCGAAACCGTCTCTCACGCGGAAGCCCCGTACGAGCTGGTCAAGACGATGCGCGCTTCTGTGCTCACGCTGGGGCCGCTGGTGGCGCGCTTCGGCTACGCACGGGTTTCGCTCCCCGGCGGCTGCGCAATCGGCGCGCGGCCCATTGACTTGCATCTGAAGGCCCTCGAAAAGCTGGGGGCTTCGGTCCGCACCGAACACGGCTACGTAGAAGCGCGCACGCCGAACAGCGGCCGACTGCGCGGCGCACACATCCTGTTCGACAAGATCACCGTGACGGGCACGGAAAATGTTCTGATGGCCGCGACCCTGGCCGAGGGGGAAACCTGGATCGAAAACGCTGCGCGGGAACCGGAGGTCGTGGACCTGGCCACACTGCTCGTCAAGATGGGCGCGCAGATCGAAGGCGCCGGCTCAAGCGAAATCCGCGTGCGCGGTGTTTCCGCGCTGCACGGCGCCCGTCACACCATCATCCCGGACCGCATCGAGGCGGGCACCTACTTAGTGGCTGGAGCGCTGACCGGAGGCGAGCTGCGGCTGACGGCCTGCGAGCCGGCGCATCTGACCGCCGTTGTGGACAAGCTGCGCGACACCGGCGTCGAGATTCGCTGCGAGGGCCCGCACTGCCTGCGCGTACGCGGACAGCCGCAGTTGCGTGCGTGCGACCTGAAGACCGAAGAGTATCCCGGCTTCCCCACCGACATGCAGGCGCAGTACATGGTGCTGGCCACGCAAGCCGAGGGAAGCACCGTCATCACCGAAACGATCTTCGAGAACCGCTTCCTGCATGCGCCCGAGCTGGTGCGCATGGGGGCCAACATTACTCTCGAAGGCCGCCAGGCCGTGGTGCGCGGGCCGACTGCGCTGAGCGGGGCCAAGGTCATCGCCTCGGACCTGCGCGCCAGTGCCTCGCTGGTGCTTGCTGGGCTGGTCGCTTCCGGCGAAACGATTGTGGACCGCGTCTACCACCTGGACCGAGGTTATGAACAGCTGGCGGAAAAACTTTCTGCCGTGGGCGCCCGCATCCAGCGGGTTCGCTGAGCGGTGATCGGGAGTTGATCGCGTCGTGCTGCCGCAGGCCCAAGGCGTTCACCCTCGCAACGTGCCGATCGGTCAGGTTGGTTCTTGACAAAGAACCTGCATCCTGCTAAGTAGCCGCACAAAGCGGGGTGTCCGGTGCACGAAAGCAGATCGTTGTGCTCGCGAGATTTTTTCTCTTCTCAGCAGAACCGGATGAGTGGATGGGTGTGCAGAACAGATGTCGCTGTGCGTGTTCACTGATGCGCCATCCACGCGAGGGAGGAAAGTCCGATGAAAATCCAAACATGGTGGGCTTGGGCCGGTTTGGTGCTTCTGGCGGGCCTGGCTGCTGCCGCAGCCCAGGTCAGCACTTCGAGCATCACTGGCACTGTTTCTGACGCAAGTGGTGCGGTTGTGGTGGGCGCCCGCGTGACCGCTCTGCATGAGCCGACCGGCGTGCGGTTTACCACAACCACCACCGACGCGGGCATCTTCAACTTCCCCTCCCTGCAGGTGGGGCGATACACCCTCACCGTTGAAGCCGAGGGGTTCAAGAAGTGGGTCAGTGCCGGCAACGTGCTTGTGGTGGGCGAACCGCTGGTGCTGAATGCCGTGCTGGAAATCGGTGACCTTGCCGAGGTCGTGCAGGTCGACGCGACCTACGAACGGCTGAACACCACGAACGCCATGATCAGTGGAGTGGTCAGCCGCACGGAAATCGCACAGTTGCCGCTGAACGGGCGCAACCCGTTGAACCTGGCGGTGCTCGAGCCCGGGCTGGTGCAGCGTTCGACGGGCGCAGCCGGCTCGGGGACGCACGTGTTCGGTTCGCGCGATCGTGCGCACAACGTCACCATCGACGGCATTGACGCCAACGAATCCTCAGTGCCCAATCCGCAGTCGAACGTCTTTCGGCTGACGCCGGACAACGTGCAGGAGTACCGGGTGGTGACGCACAACGCAACGGCCGAATTCGGCCGCAACAGCGGCGCCAACGTCTCGATCGCGACGCGGTCCGGCACGAACGAATTTCACGGCGGTGTTTTCTACTACCACCGAAACACGGCGCTGAACGCCAACGAATCGTTCAACAAGCTGTTCGGCCAGGAGCGGCCCAAGCTGCTGCTCCATCAATGGGGCGGCGAAATCGGCGGGCCGGTGATTCCGAACCGGACCTTCTTCTTCTTCAGCTACCAGGGCAACCGCATTCTGCAGACGCAGCCGATCAGTCAGTCGTTCGGGATCCCGCTGGTGTACACCGAACTGGCGCGCAACGGAATCTTCCGCTACGTAAAGGGCACGATCAATGTGGACGGGGTGAACATCACCCAGAACGACCGCCGGCTGGTGGACGAGAACGGCAACCTGAAGCCGGGCGTGCCGGTCTGCGCCAATCCGGTGACCGATACGAACTGCGTGGCCACGTACAACATCTTTGCTAACGACCCTGCCTTGCGCGGCCCCGATCCCCGCATGCATGCGATGTTGAACAGCTTCCCGCTGCCCAATTCCTTCACCAGCGTGGGCGATGGCTTGAACACCGCCGGCTTTGTCTGGAACACGCCCTCGACGTTCAAGGGGCCGTTCTTCCTGTTCCGAGCTGATCACAAGTTCAACGACAATCACAACATCTTCGGTCGAATTCTGTGGAGCGAATACAACACGACCGACGGCGACCTGTTGAACGCCCGACCCGCTCTCTTCCCGGGATTCCGTCCGCTCGGGGAAGTGTTCCGCTCCTCGCAGAACGCAGCCATCAGCTACCGGGCTGTGCTTTCGGCACGGCTGGTGAACGAGTTCACCATGGGCTTCAGCCGGTTCAACTTCTTCTTTTCGTTGGCCGAGTCGAACCTGGCGGGTGGCAATCCGGTGCCGTGGGGACAGGAATGCTTCGGGACGGATTCGCTCGGCAACGTGGACACCCCGTTCTGCAACACACCGCACACCCAGCGCGTTGTTTCCACCATCCAGTACATCGACAATTTGAGTTACACCGCCGGAACACACGCGATCCGAACCGGATTCAACTTCCGGTTCTATCGCCACAACGACTCGCGCGGCGTGCCCGGCGGATTCAACATGGCACCTACGGTGGTCTTCAGCCAGAGCGTGCGGTCGCCGAGCGCCAACACAGCGCCGGGCGTCAGCGCGGGCTTCCCTGCGGCGCCGGGCATCAACAGCGCCGACGTGGGTCGGTTGAACCAGGCCATCGTGGAACTGATGGGCATTCCGGCACGCGTGCAGCAGGTGTTCCAGGCCGACCTGGCCGGGAACCAGTACACGACCAACCTGTTCACGATGGGCACGCGAATCCGCCAGTTCAATGTGTACGCCCAGGACGAATGGCGTGTTCGTCGCAACCTAACCATCAACTACGGATTGCGCTGGGAGTACAACCGACCGCCAACCGACTGCTGCAACCGGGTGTTCGTCCCCGACCGAAAGATTGACGGTTCCGAAGGCCCGGTGAGCTTTATTGCGGCCGACAGTTGGTTCCGCCGCAGCAACTGGAACACCTTTGCCCCACGTGTGGGGATCGCCTGGGATCCGTGGTCGAGCGGAAAGACCGTCGTGCGGCTGGGCTACGGGATCGCGTTCGACACGATTTCATCGTTCCAGGTGACTGCAATCAGCGGGAAGGTGCCCGGCAGCACTCTGCAGTGCTTCACCACGGTGCCGTTCGGCTCCAGTCCTCCGGCCCCTCCAGCGGGCTGCGCCGACTTGCGAGGCGTGGTGCCTACGAACGCACGGCTGAGCGATCTCCTCGCTGTACTCGGCGACACTGCAGCACAACCGCTGCCGATCAGCACACCGCAAGCCCTGTTCAGTCCCCCGCCACGACCGGCGGGCACAGCGCCCGGTGTGGGCGCATTCGATCCGAATCTGAAAGTCCCCACCGTGCACGAGTGGAGCCTGACGATCCAACGCGAGCTGCCTTGGGGCTTCACAGCGCAGGTGGGCTATGTGGGCAAGCGTGGGATGCGGCTCTACCGGGCCTATGACTTGAACCAGATTCGCACCGACCAGCCCGGTTTCCTGGAGAGCTTCCTGATCGCTCAGCAAAATGTGTTCAAGGGTTGCCGCGCCGACGGCACGGGCTGCCCGCCGGGGGTGACAGGCCAGACGCCGACGCTGCTGCTTCAGCTCACCAACAGCACGCTGGGCAGCTCCTCTTCGTTCCTAAACTCCTCGACGACGCGCTCGAACCTGTTGCTGAACGGGTTGGGAGACCTGGCGGCGCGGATTGACGAGCTGGACATCACCCAGGTGACGGCAAACCGGCCCACGCCCTTCCCAGCCAATTACTTCCGTCCGAACCCGCAGTTCAGCGACATCTTCTACTTCGACAGTGGCGGCAGCTCGATCTACCACGGGATGATCGTGCAACTGCGGCGGAAATTCGAGCAGGGGCTGACGTTCGGCCTGTCCTACACGTTGGCGAAGTCCATTGACGACATGTCGGTGGACCCGGTAGCGGCGAGCTCCGGCGGCGGATTGAGCACGACAAACTCACGCACGCCCACCGACGTGCGGAACTTCGGTCTGGACCGCGCCGTTTCGGACTTCGACAACCGTCATGTGGTGGTGATGAATATCTTGTACGAACTTCCGTTCGGACGCGGCCGGCGCTGGGCAGCGAATGTCCACCCAGCGCTGAATCATCTAATTGGCGGCTGGACGATCACCAGCATCTACATTTTCCAGAGCGGTGAACCGTTCACCCTGAACAGCGGCGCACGCACCGTGCACAACACGAAGCAGTCGCGTGCCTCGCTGCGCGGGCCGATGATCCAACCCGGGTTGTTCAACGTGCCAGGCGTGGACGGTCCGGTGGTGTACAACGTCGGGCCGCGGATCACGAATCCGCTCGACCCGAACTACAACTGCCGGAACATTCTGACGCCGGACGGCACGCCGACCACTTCCTTCTTCTGCATCCCTGCGCCCGGCGAGAACGGCAACACCAGCCGCAACGCCGTCTATGGCCCGGGATTCTGGAACACCGACATCGGCATCCTGAAACAGTTCAGCCTGACGGAACGGATTGGCATGCAGTTCCGCGCTGAGCTGTTCAATGCCTTCAACCACCCGAACTTCGACAACCCGCGCAATGCCTCCGACGGGTCGCCCACGCTGACCAGTTCGCTGTTCGGGCAGACCTGCTGCGTGACCAGCGCGGTACCCAGCTCGACGACCGTGATCGCCAACGGTGAGCCGAATCGCGTGATTCAGTTCGCCCTGCGCATCACGTTCTAGGCAAAGGCAGCGGGCTCACGGGGGAGGCGATCGCCTCCCCCGTTCGTTTTTCTGGGCCCGGAGACCACGGGAGCGCGCCGGACAGAGATGGTCGGATAGAAATTCCGGGACGTTGCGGCCGTCTGGCCGGGCCGGTCCTGCCCTGCCTGTGGATCTTCCCACAACCGGCTAGGGACGAGTACCGGGCGATTCCGGACCGTGCGGGCGGCGCGGAGCGTGGCCGGCCTCACGGCGATGCTTTTCGCGCTGTTCGCGCAGCACCGCCTTGCGCGAGAGGCGAATCTTGTTGCCCTCGATGGAAAGTACCTTGACCAGGACCTGATCGCCGAGCTTCAGCTCATCGCGCACATCCCGGATGCGCTGTTCAGAGATTTCACTGATGTGCAGCAGGCCGTCGGTGCCCGGGAACAGCTCGACGAAGGCGCCGAAATCGGCCAGGCGAACGACCTTGCCCAGGTAGGTCTTGCCGACCTCGGCCGAGGCCGTCACTTCGCGGATCATCTGCAGGGCGCGATCGGCCGATTCGCCATTCTGGGCGAAGACATGGACACGCCCGTCGTCCATCACATCGATCTTGACGCCGGTCGCATCGGTGATCGAGCGGATCTTCTTGCCGCCCGGCCCGATCAAGTCGCGGATCTTTTCGGTGGGGATGGTGAGCACGTAGAGCCGCGGGGCGTAGGCAGAGATGGAAGCGCGCGGCTCGCGGATCGCCTGGTCCATGATGTCGAGCAGCTCGATGCGCGCGCGGCGAGCCTGCTCAAGCGCTTCGCGCATCATCTGTGTGCTGATGCCAGAAACCTTGATGTCCATCTGCAGCGCGGTGATGCCCTGGCGCGTGCCGGCCACTTTGAAGTCCATGTCACCGTAGTGATCTTCTGCGCCGGCGATATCGGTCAGGATGGCATAGCGGTCGCCCTCGGTAACCAGCCCCATGGCGATGCCGGCACAGGCGGCGCGAATGGGCACGCCGGCATCCATCAGGGCCAGCGAGCCACCACAGACCGTGGCCATGGACGAAGAGCCGTTCGACTCCAGAATGTCGCTGACGATGCGAATCGCATAGGGGAAATCCGCTTCTGGAGGCAGCAGGTTGACCAGGGCCCGTTCCGCCAGCGCCCCGTGACCGATTTCGCGGCGACCGGGTCCGCGCAGGAACCGCACTTCCCCGACACTGAATGGCGGAAAGTTGTAGTGGAGCATGAAGCGTTTGAAGGCTTCTTCTTCGAAGAGCAGATCGAGCCGCTGCATGTCTTCCCGTGTGCCGAGCGTGACCGTAGCCAACGCCTGCGTCTCCCCGCGCGTGAACAGGGCCGAGCCGTGCACGCGGGGCAACAGGCCGACCTCGCAGGTGACCGGGCGGATCTGGTCAAAGCGACGGCCGTCGGGACGGCGTCCGCGGATCAGGATGTCGTCACGGAAGTAGCGTTCCCGCAACCGCTCGAAGGCCCGGCTGGCCAGCACACGCTTTTCTTCGTCCTCCTCGGGAATGGCAGCCAGAATTTCCTTCAGGATGGCTTCGACGCGGCGATAGCTTTCCCGCTTGGGATAGCGGGCGGTGTCGAGCGCATCGTGCAGGCGCTCGCCGTACTCCGCTTCGATCTGCCGGTAAAGCTCCTCATCGAACGGCTGAGGCGACACTTCCACCTTCAGCGGATTCACCTGTGCCTGCAGCTCGCGAACGGCCGCAATCACCTTGCGAATTTCGAGGTGGCCGAACTCGAGCGCTTCCACGACTTTTTCTTCCGGCACCTCCAGCGCGCCGGCCTCGACCATGACGATGGCCTGTTCGCTGCCCGCCACGACGATGTTCAGAGCGCTGCTCTTCTGCTCGGCGACCGTGGGATTGGCTACCAGGGTGCCCTCCAGCAGCCCGACGCGCACTGCCGCGACCGGCGTCGTGAAAGGAATCGGTGAGCAGCACAGCGCAGCCGAAGCCGCGGTGACGGCGATGACGTCCGGGTCGTTTTCGCTGTCGGCCGAAAGCACCATGGCGATCACCTGGGTCTCGTTGCGCCAGCCCTCCGGGAACAGTGGACGCAGCGGGCGGTCAATCAACCGGCTGACAAGCACTTCGCGTTCCGACGGGCGTCCTTCGCGCTTGAAAAATCCGCCGGGGATCTTCCCGGCCGAATAGGTGTACTCCCGATAGTCGACGGTGAGCGGCAGAAAATCGCGTCCTTCGACCGGCTCGGGCGCCATGCAGGCGGTCACGAGCACAACGGTGTCGCCATAGCGGGCCACGATGGCGCCATCGGCCTGCTTGGCCACGCGACCCGTCTCCAGAGAAAGTTTCCTGCCCCCCACTTCCACTTCAACTTGGTGGTGCGACATAGTGCCAACGCCTCGACAGCGGGAACCGAACCATCCGTTCCCGGGATTGGAATTGCACTCCAGCGGAAGAGAAGACGCGGGAATGGGTGCGAGTGCCGGGGAAAAAGGGGATCAGAAAAAAGGCGCCTCCAACATTTCGCCGAGCGGAACTTCGCTCCGCGAAACCACAAGTCGCCCCACGCTTCGAAAGTGTTCCTGAACCCGTTCGTCGCACACGGCCGGGCTGCGACCGGCCAGCAGACTACTTGCGCAAACTGAGTCGTTCGACAATCTCGCGATACCGATCCGGGTCACGACGATTCAAGTAGTCCAGCAGCCGCCGGCGTTTATTGACCATCATGATCAACCCGCGGCGGGATGCGTGGTCTTTGGTGTGCG
>JAIMBE010000103.1 GCA_023511565.1 Bacillota bacterium | reverse complement strand
ATGTTGCAGAAACTGTTTGCGACCGACAACGACCCATCCACGATTCTCTTGCGTTTGGCACTGGGCATCGTCATGTTCCCGCATGGGGCCCAGAAGCTGCTGGGCTGGTTCGGCGGGAGCGGGTTTTCTGCCACCATTGACTTCTTTGGGCAGATGGGCATGCCCGCTGTGATCACCGTGCTGGTGATTGTCGGGGAATTTTTCGGCTCCCTGGGCCTGATTTTCGGCCTGTTGACCCGCATCGCGGCATTGGGGATCGGCATGGTGATGGCGGGAGCGATGTTCCTCGTTCATTGGCAGAACGGTTTCTTCATGAACTGGACCGGACAACAGCAGGGCGAGGGATTCGAATACCACTTGCTGGCCATCGGCCTTGCGCTGGCGTTGCTGATCAAAGGCGGAGGGCGTTGGTCAGTGGATTCTGTGGTTGCCGGCCGCCTGCAGTCTGCATCACGGGGCTAGCTGGCCCGAACCGGAACTGCGCTCCCAATTTGACAAGCAGGCCGCAGGAGGCATTGGCGATATCTTTCCTGCGCGGTGGGCTAATCGATTCTTTTTCAGCCTGATACGGAAGCGTGAAAGATCCGGTTAGCGTTTTGAGATTGGCTGGTTGCTTGCTGGAGGCAGTAGGCGTGGGCACGTTCCAACGATTCTCGTTATTCGGGGGACGAGGGGGAAGGGGCTCGCTCTTCCGAGTAGCGGGGATCGTTTCCCACCTGCCTCTGAGAGGGAAGCTAGGATGGATGACCCCATGACTCGGCCTTTCAGCCGGGTTCGCACGGAATGTGCCCAAAGGGGCTCCTGAACCCAAGCAGGAGCCCCAACCCCTCAACTTTATCCACTCAGAATTTCTTCTGGCTCCAGAGTACGTGCCACGGCAATCCTGGCACGGCGCAGCACCTGTATCACCTCGGTCGCTTTCAGCCGCGAAGCATCGTACTCGACGCTCAGACGCCGGTTCGAATTGTCCACGCGGAACCGTCGCAGGCCGTAGGTATTGGCAAACTCCCCGAGCCGGCGGAGCTGCTCCGGCTGGAGCGGTCGCTGCAGCTCGAACGTGAGCTCGAGAAATGTCATGGCGGGATCATTATAGCAGCGCGACTCGCAGTTGGTCGCTGTTGCCGTTGCGCTCGGAAATCCTGGCAGGATGACGAGTAACATTCCGGGCCCGGGTCGGGATGGTCTGGCTCGATGCCGGGCTGCTCTTGTTGCGGCTCCGGTTACAGTTTTACGGTGCGCAGTCGCAACGCGTTGGCGATCACGGAGACCGAGCTGAACGTCATCGCTGCGGCAGCAATCATCGGGCTGAGCAGGAGTCCGAAGCGGGGATACAGCACGCCGGCGGCCACCGGCACACTCAGCATGTTATAGAGAAAGGCGAAGAACAGGTTCTGCCGGATGTTGCGCATCACCGCCCGGCTCAATCGGCGTGCGCGCACAATACCGCGCAAGTCACCCCGGAGCAGCGTGATGCCGGCGCTTTCCATGGCGATGTCGGTTCCGCTGCTCATAGCGATGCCCACCTGCGCGGCGGCCAGCGCTGGTGCGTCGTTGATGCCGTCGCCGGCCATGGCGACGATTCGACCCTGCTGCTGCAGTTGGCGGATGACGTCGTGTTTTTCCCCGGGTGCGACTTCTGCAATCACTTCGTCGAGTCCCAGTTCTCGTGCGACGGCTTCGGCGGTGCTGCGACTGTCACCCGTCAGCATCACGATGCGCAGGCCCTCTGCCTGGAGGGCCCGGATGGCTTCGCGCGCCGAGTCTTTGATGGGGTCGGTCACCCCCAGCAGGCCGGCCGCACGGCCGTCAACGGCCAGCAGCATTACGGTTTGTCCCTTTCGCCGGAACTCTTCGGCGCGGTGCGGCAGCGGACCGGGGTCGATCCCCATTTGCTCGAACAGCGCGCGATTGCCGAGCACAACGGTGCGCCCGTCAACCCGCCCGGTCACGCCCTTGCCGGTGTGGGACTGAAATTCCTCTGCGCCCGTCAATTCCACGCCCCGTGTCTCGGTTCCCCGCACAATCGCTCCGGCCAGGGGGTGCTCGCTGGTGCGTTCCAGGCTCGCGGCCAGGCGCAGCAGTTCGTTTTCCTCAAAGCCTTCGAGTGCCTCTACCGACACCAGCCGGGGCTGGCCCTCGGTCAGCGTGCCGGTTTTGTCGACAATGAGCGTGTCCACTTTCTCCATCGTTTCCAGCGCTTCGGCATCTCGGATCAGCACACCTGCGGTTGCGCCCCGACCCGTTCCCACCAGGATGGACATCGGGGTGGCCAACCCCAGCGCGCACGGGCAGGCGATGATCAGAACGGCTACGGCACTGACCAGCGCGTGAGCCAGACGCGGCTCGGGCCCCCACAGGCTCCAGGCGGCGAAGGTCAACACCGCCACGACCATCACCACGGGCACAAAATACGCCGAGACGCGGTCGGCCAACCGCTGGATGGGCGCGCGACTGCGTTGTGCCTGGCTCACCAGGCGCACGATTTGCGCCAGCAATGTCTCTTGACCCACACGTGTAGCCTGCATCAGAAAACTGCCGGTCTGGTTGACCGTACCGCCCGTCACGATGCTGCCAGCCTGTTTTTCGACGGGTATCGGTTCGCCGGTGAGCATGGATTCGTCCACGCTGCTCGAGCCTTCCACAACGATCCCATCCACGGGGATCTTCTCACCCGGACGCACACGCAGCCGGTCGCCAACGGCAATCTGTTCGACCGGCACGTCGATTTCGGTGCCATCGGCGCGGACCAACCGTGCCGTCTTAGGTGCCAATCCCAGCAGGTGCCGGATGGCGCTGGAGGTTTGCGCCCGTGCGCGCAGCTCGAGTACCTGGCCCAGCAGCACCAGCGTGGTGATCACGGCCGCCGCTTCGAAATACACAGCGACTTGGCCGTGGATGCGGAACGAGGCCGGGAAAATCTGTGGCGCCACCACCGCCAGCACACTGTAGCCGTAGGCCGCGCCGGTCCCCATCGCGATCAGCGTGAACATGTTTGGACTGCGCCGCACAACGGAGTGCCATCCGCGCACGAAAAACGGCGCGCCACCCCACAGCACCACCGGGGTGGCCAGCAGGAGCTGCAGCCACTTCTGTCCGCTGGTCGATAGCAACTGCGTGAGCACCTGGCCCAGCAGCATCTCCCCCATGGCAACGAGCAGCAGGGGCGCCGTCAGCAGCAGGCTGATCCAGAACCGTCGGCTCATGTCGGCCAGCTCTGGATTCGGCGGCTCCTCCAGCGTGACCACGCTTGGCTCCAGCGCCATGCCGCACTTCGGACATGAGCCGGGCTCGTCCTGCACGACTTCCGGGTGCATCGGGCAGACGTATTCCGTCTTCGTAGTTGCTCCCGGAACAGATGGCTCCAGGGCCATGCCGCATTTGGGACAGGGACCGGGTTGCACGGCCCGTACATCGGCGTCCATCGGGCAGATGTATTCGGCGACTGCTGCAGCCGTGCGGGATGCCGGCTTCGGTTCTGCCCGCAGCGCGCCGCTGCTGCCGAGTTGCACTAACCCGGGTGTCATGGCCCGTGCTGGCCTCGGCGCCGACAGGTACTTCTCCGGGTCCGCGCGGAATTTCTCCACGCAATATAGGCTGCAGAAGTAGTAGGTCGTGCCGGCGTGCTGACAGCTCCCCGCTGCCTTTTCCTGCAGAACAGTCATGCCGCAGACCGGGTCGGTGTGCCGTCCCGTCAGGGGTGATGCCGATAAAGCTTGGGCGTGGTGTTCGGGCATGGTCGGCCTCGCAGCGGTATGGGATGCAAGCCCAGTGGGCCAAGCTACAGGGTACTACAAACCGCGCCGGGAACAGTCCGGCGGAACGTCTGCAGCCGCCGTGTCTGGTTCATCCGGTGATTGACGCGAGTGCCGTTCGTAATTACCCTGCAGCTTCGAGCATCGCCAGACCGGCTCGCCGGGGGGGTGTCATGCGCGGTCGTCCTTCGTTTCGATGGTTTCTCTTGCTGCTGGTTGTGGCCACTCTGTCCGGCTGCCGGCGCCAGCAAGATCCTGCCGGCGGCCTGCGGACGATTCATGCAGCAGCCATCGCTGCACACATGCGCTTTCTTGCCGATGACGCCCTCGAGGGCCGTGGCACCGGCACACGCGGGATGGTGCTGGCAGCTAACTACGCAGCCGCACAGTTTGAATCGTTCGGTTTGGCACCGGCCGGAGAGGCGGGCAGCTATCGCCAGCGGGTTCCATTTCGTCGGGTGCAGCTCGAGCCGGAAGGCAGCCGCCTGAGTTTGCTCCGCGGCGGGCGCGAACAGCGCTTCCGTTTCGGCGACGAGTTTCTGATGCGCGGCCATCCGCTGCGGGAAGCGTCCGAGGTAACGGCACCGCTCGTCTTTGCCGGCTACGGCGTGACCGCCCCCGAACACAACTACGACGACTACGCGGGTTTGGAGGTACGCGGCAAAATCGTCGTGCTACTGAACGGAGCCCCGGAGTCCTTCCCCTCGGCTGTGCGTGCCCACTACAGTGCGAGCAGCACCAAGTTGGCCAACGCCGTCGCCCGCGGGGCCGTTGGCCTTCTGACCCTCTGGACCCCGAGCGATGAGCAGCGGTTTCCTTGGGTGCAGCTCCGGCGCTTCAGCCGCCGCCCCGGCTTGTACTGGCACGACCGCGAGGGCCGCATGAACGACGCTTATCCCTCGCTGCGCGGCCTGGCCGTGCTGCATCCCACGGCTGCGGCGCAACTGTTTGCCGGTGCGCCCCGCTCGCTCGAACAGGTTTGGGCAGACGCTCGAGAAGGAAAGCTGCGCGGCTTCGACCTGCCCGGTCAGGTGCACGTGCGGATGCGCAGCCGGCACGAATCCATCGAATGCGCCAACGTTGTGGCTGCCTTGCGCGGCTCCGACCCCCGGCTGCGTGACGAGTATGTGGTGTTCAGTGCCCATCTCGACCACGAAGGCATCGGCGCGCCGCTCGATGGCGACACGATCTACAACGGCGCCCTGGACAATGCCTCTGGCTCCGCCGTGCTGCTCGAAATTGCCCGCGCCTTCGCTGCGCTCACCCGGCCACCAAGGCGCTCGGTGTTGTTCCTGGCGACCACCGCGGAAGAAGAAGGGCTGTTGGGCGCCGACTATTTCGCGCGGCATCCCACCGTGCCCATCGAACAGGTCGTGGCCAACATCAATCTGGACGCCGTTCCTGCCCTGGTGGCGACTCGGGATTTTGTTGCCCTGGGCGCCGAGCATTCCTCGCTCGGCACCGTGGCCGAAGCGGCGGCGCGCGAGCTCAGCCTCGCGCTCAGCCCCGATTGGGCACCCGAGCAGACCTTTTTTGTCCGCAGCGATCAGTACCCTTTCGTGCGGCAGGGGGTGCCTGCGCTGTTCCTGATGCCGGGCGTGCAGGGCGCGGCCGATGGCGTCAACCCCCGCGAGCGACTGCAGCAGTACCTGGCCACGCTTTACCACACGCCGAAAGACGACCTGCATCAGCCGCTCGATTTTGAAGCGGCCGCTACGGCTGCCCGACTGAACTTTCTGATTGGCTACCGCATCGCGCAGGCCGACGCGCGGCCGCGCTGGAATCCGGGCGATTTCTTCGGCGAGAAGTTTGCTCGCCCGGCACGCTGATTCCGTCACGCGCCGGTTGTTTCTCCTGGACCGGCTCCACAGGGAGGTTGTTCTGCAAACTCCGGGCGAGTCCAAGCACCGATGGTTCCGCTGGCTGGTGGTGCTGGGGGCTGGCCTGCTGGTGTGGCTGATACCGGCGCCCGCCTCAGTCAGCGCTGCGGGTTGGCGACTGCTGGCCATCTTTGTGGCCACCGTGGTCGGTTTGATCGTGCAACCGTTGCCCATGGGGGCCATGGCCGTGCTGGCGATCACAGTGGCGGCAGTGACAAAAACGGTCTCTGCCCCGGTGGCGCTTTCCGCCTTTGCTAATCCGGTCATCTGGCTGATCGTGGCGGCGTTTCTCTTTGCTCGAGCGGTGATCGGCACAGGACTCGGTCGGCGAATTGCCTATCGATTCGTGCATTGGTTTGGTTCCAGCACACTCCGGCTCGGTTATGCGCTGGCGGGTGCGGATTTTGTGGTTTCGCCGTTCATTCCCTCGGATACCGCCCGGGCTGGCGGGATCATCTTTCCGATTGCGCGCAGCTTGGCCGAAGGCTACGGCTCACACCCCGGCCCGACGGCACGCCGCCTCGGGGCCTATCTGATGCAGTGCGCGTACCATGTCGGCTGCACCACTGCGGCTGTGTTCTTGACCAGCATGGCGGCCAATCCCCTGGCTGCGGAGTTTGCCCGCGAATTTGCCGGAGTGGAAATCACCTGGGGCCGGTGGGCGTTGGCTTCGAGCGTGCCCGCTGTGGTCTCGCTGCTCGTTTTGCCCTGGCTGATCTACCGGCTCGATCGTCCTGAACTCGAGCACACCCCGCACGCCCGGCAGATCGCCCGGCGCGAACTGGCGGCGATGGGAGCCATGACGGCAGGCGAAAAACGCCTGGTCTTCGTTCTGCTGGCCGTGATTGCCGGCTGGGTCTCGCAACCCTGGCATGGCTTGCATCCAGCGATTGTGGCCTATGCGGGTGTCTCGTTGCTGCTCTTGGTGGGCGTGATGCAATGGGAAGACGTACTGAACGAACACCGCGCCTGGGATGCGTTCATCTGGTTTGGCGGCCTGGTGATGATGGCGGACGGGCTGAATCAGATGGGTGTCATCCGGGCGTTTACGGACGCGCTGGAACGTCCCCTGAGCGGGTTCGGGCCGATGGCTGCCCTGGTCGTGCTTGTGTTGGCCTACGTCTACCTCCACTACGGCTTCGCCTCTATGACGGCACACATCACCGCACTCTATCCCGCCTTTCTCCTGTTAGCGGTGGCCAGGGGTGCGCCTCCTTTGGTATCGGCCCTGGCCCTGGCCTTTTTCTCCAATCTGAACGCTTCGCTCACCCATTATGGCACTGGTCCGGCACCAATCTTCTTCGGCAGTGGCTACGTTTCGCTGCCAACGTGGTGGCGCGTGGGATTCGTCGTGGTGCTGTGCAATCTAGTCGTCTGGCTGGGGCTGGGCTTGCTTTGGTGGCGCCTGCTCGAACTGTGGTAAGGTAAATTTTCCTTCCCGTAGGGTCCCTTGTCGCCGAGTCCGGTTCGTGAACCTCAGCAGTGGATCCCCCTGTTCACACGTACAGGTATCGGTTCGGGCACCGCTCAACCACGGGTGTATTCCGCGGGCGTGAGCCTCCGGGTAGTGTGATGAGAGTCCGGCCCTCCTAGCTGCGTTGTCGCAAGCACCAGGAGCCGTTCGGCGCTGCGGGGGACTGCCAGTCGAAATCATGGGGAATACGATGAGACCGAACTACTACGAACTTCCTTCGTCTCTGCTCGAGAGCCGCAAGCCACCCTGGAAGGTATTCGCCGCCAGCCTGTCCCTGCAGAGTTTGGCTGTGCTGCTGTTGCTCGGTGTGCCGTTGTTGTTTCCGGAGACAATCGAGCCGCTGCGGAACTATCGTCTGACGCTTTTGGTGCCCGTCCCGGAACTGCCGCCACCCAAGCCGCGGCCGAGGCCGGTGACGCCTGCCGAAATGGCCCGCGCAGAATCCTGGCGGCCGGCGATCGAACCTCCTGTGGAGCGGCGCATCCTGGCGCCGAAGTTCACATCGCCCATTGCGCGTCCCAAGGTGAAGCCGCTCACCGTGGAGAATGCCGAAGCACCGCAGTTGGCCGCGGTGAGCCAAGCGCTGGACCCGCGTCTGCTGAGCGGTAGCTCCGCCACACCCACGCTGCGACGACCACGGCCTGAAGTGCAGACCGGAGGTTTCGGCGACCCGCACGGCGTGCCGGCTTCCGCCTACACGGGCGGTACACCGAACATAGCTCCGCTCGGCTCGTTCGACCTGCCGCCCGGACCGGGCTACGGGAACGGCACTGGCGGAGCCCGCGGTCAGCGCGGCGTGGTGGCCAGTGCGGGATTTGGTCGCGGTGTGGCCGTCGGCGGCAGTGGCGCCGGTTCCGGTGCGGGCACCGTGCAGACCGGCGCCTTCGGCGATCAGCCGCCGGTCGCAGCAAGCAGCGCGCCCACGCCGCGCCGTTCGGAGCCGGAAGGCAAACTCGAGCCGGTCGAAATCCTGGTCAAGCCCCGTCCGGCGTACACCGATGCCGCGCGGGCAGCGAAGATCGAAGGCGAAGTGCTGGTGGAAGTGCTGTTCACCGCTGCAGGTGAAGTGGTGGTGCAGCGAATCATCCGGGGGCTCGGCTATGGGCTGGACGAATCTGCGCTGGCCGCGGCGCGGAACATCAAGTTCCGCCCGGCGCGGCGCGGCGGCCAGCCTGTGGATGTTGTGGGCGTGGTCCACATCATTTTTCGGCTTGCCGAGTAGGCAAGCGAATTCAGGAGTGGGGGTACACAATGAAGCGTTGGCAGACGTTGCTTCTTTGGGTGGTGTTGGTTGTCGTGCCGTGGTCGGCTGCTGCCCAGCCGTCGTCCGAGGACAGCTCCACGGCACTGGAACAGGTGATTGACCGCATCGTGGTTCGTGAGGCCGAGCTGGTGAAAGCCCTGCGCGACTACCAGCCCCTGGTCGAAACCTACCTCCAGGACCTGCGGCCCGATGCCGAACGCGGCATGGTCGTCCATCGCGACTACTACTTCCTCGGCAAAGCCGATCTCCGCCAGGGCCTGGTCCTGGTGCCCATGACCGAGGCAAAGCCAGGCGGTTGGAGCCGGGCACTGCTTGCTCCCTTCCGGGCCCTCGGCGGCTGGTTCTCGTCCGACTACGAGCCGGGTGGCTTCCTGCGCAAGATCTTCGTGGACGCGCGAGGCATCGGCCGCGATCAGTACAACTACGAATTCGTCCGTCGCGAGTTCCTGGGCGAAATCCGCTGTCTGGTGTTCGATGTGACTCCGGTCCGCGAGGGCGACGGACGCTTCAAGGGTCGCATCTGGGTCGAAGACGAGGACTACACGATTGTCCGCTTCAACGGTGTGCGCACGCCGGAAC
>JAIMBE010000102.1 GCA_023511565.1 Bacillota bacterium | reverse complement strand
GTATTCCGCCGGCGCACTTCGATACACAGGCGCTTGATTTTCTGGTTCAGGGTAGAGAGCGGGATCTGGAAGCGCTCAGCAGCTTCGGTCTGATTCCAGTTTGTGCGCTCGAGCATGTCGGTGATGACGCGCCGCTCGATTTCTTCCATGATTTCGAACAGCGAGGGCGTGGGGTTATCAGCGGCGCGTCGTGCGCCCGGCTCGCCCGGCAGCGGCGGCAGGAACTCGCTCAGTTGCAGGCGCACGCCTTTGACGATCTCCCGGCTGCGGACATTTTCCGGCAGCAGATCGGCATCGAGCCATTCACTGGTCGAGAGCACGACCGCGCGCTCCACGGCATTTTCGAGCTCGCGCACGTTGCCGGGCCAGTCGTAATCCATCAGCACACGCATCGCCTGCGGGGTGAAGCGGCGCAGGGGTTTGTTGTTTTCGGCGCAGTAGCGTTCGAGGAAGTGCTGCACGAGCAGCGGGATGTCTTCCTTGCGGTCCCGCAGCGGCGGCAACTGCAACGAAATCACATTCAGGCGATGGAAGAGGTCTTCGCGGAAGCGTCCCTGGCGCACGAGGGCGGCCAGGTCCACGTTGGAAGCTGCCAGGATGCGCACATCCACGCGGATCGTTTCCGTGCCTCCCAACCGCATGAATTCGCGTTCCTGGATCACGCGCAGCAGCTTGGCCTGGGTTTCGTGGCTGATCGTGCTGATCTCATCGAAGAACAGGGTGCCCTGGTCGGCGACCTCGAAGAGCCCCTTCTTGGAACTCACCGCGCTGGTGAAGGCCCCTTTGACGTGGCCGAACAGTTGCGATTCAAGCAGATCCACGGGCATCGAGCCGGTATTCACAGCGATAAAGGGTTTTTCAGCGCGCGGCGAGGCGGCATGGATGGCCTTGGCGATCAGCTCCTTGCCCGTGCCGCTTTCGCCGGTGATCAGAACCGTGGAGCGGGATGGCGCCACCTGCATGACCAGGTCGAGCACGCGCTGCATCTGCTCGCTTTTGCCGATGATGTTCGGGAGGTTGTAGCGCTGCTTCAGGGCACGCTTCAGCAGCAGGTTTTCTTCGCGCAGCCGGCGCCCTTCGACCGCCTGGGCCACCTGGGCGAGCAGTTCGTCGTTCGACCAGGGTTTCGTGATGTAGTCCAGCGCACCGGCCTTGAACGCCTGCCGGGCCATGTCAATCGAGCCGTAGGCGGTGATCAGGATGACCGGCAGTGCCGGATCCTTGCTGCGAATTTCGCGCAGCAGATCGAGGCCATTCCGATCCGGCAGGGCCACATCGAGCAGGAGCAGATCCACCGGTTCGCGATCCAGTGTCGCCAGACCCTGCTGCGCGTTTTCGGCCAGGAAGATGCGATAGCCTTCCGAACCGAGCAGCAGCTCCAGCCCCTCGCGGATTTCCTGCTCGTCATCCACGACCAGGATGCTAGCTTTCGACATGGACGCCCTTCCGGACCACCGGGAATTCCAGACGGAATGAGGTTCCCTTGCCCGGCGTCGAGCGCACGTCAATCTTGCCCGCGTGCTCCTTGATGATTCCGTAGCTGACCGAAAGCCCCAGGCCGGTGCCCCGGCCCGAGCCTTTCGTAGTGAAGAAGGGGTCGAAGATGCGGTTCAGGTGTTCGCGGGGGATGCCCACGCCGGTGTCGGTCACCTCGACCTCGACCGTGCCGTTCTGGGCTGCGGTGCGCACCTCCAGCAGGCCGCCTTCGGGCATCGCGTCGCGTGCGTTCAAAAACAGATTCAGAAACACTTGCTGCAGTCGGTTCACGGAGCCGAGCACGGGTGGCAGGCACGGATCCAGGTTCTTGATCACGCTGATCCGCGCGCTGCGGAACGGATGGCTGACCAGCGCCAAGGTCTCTTCGATCACTGCGTTCAGGTTCACTTCGGTGAACTCAGCGGCGCCGGTGCGCGAGAAGTTCAGCAGGTGGTTCACAATTTCACTGGCGCGAAAGGTCTGCTTGATGATTTTTTCGATCAGCGTGTGCCGCGGATCGTCGCTCGGCAACTGCTTGGCCAGCATCTGAATGTAGTTCGAGATGACGGCCAGCGGTGTGTTCACCTCGTGTGCCACGCCGGCAGCCAGCAGACCGAGCGAGGTCAGTTTTTCGGTCTGCACCATCTGGTCTTCCAGCCGGACGCGCTGGCTGACGTCTTCGATCAGAATCAGCCGGCCGAGCCGTTCGCCGGTCTTGCCCACCAGGGGCGCAATCGAGGCGTTGATGATCAGCGAGCGCCCGTCCCGGCCGCGCAGCGGGTACTTGTAGATGCCGCTGACGCGTTCCTCGCCGGCACGCGCGGCGATCTCGGCCACCAGGTCGAGCGGCAGCACGTCCGACAGCGTGCGCCCGAGCGCCTCGCGGCGACGGATGCCGGTGAGCGATTCCATCTGCGTGTTCCACGATTCCACCCGGTCGTTCAGGTCCACGCTCAGCACGCCCACGTTCAGCGATTCCACGATGTTCTCGCTGAAATCCTTCAGCCGTTCGATCTGCTCCGCTTTCTGCTCGAGCGCACGGTACATCCGTGCGTTTTCGACCGCCACGGCCACGTAGCCGGCGATCGTCTGCAGCAGCTCGACATCGTCGCTGGACAGGAAGTCGCCGTCCACGGTCTTCCCCAGTCCCAGGATCGCCACAGTGCGGGCGTGGGTGCGGCAGGCCAGGAAGTAGTTCAGGTCGAGCTGCTCGAGCGTGCGGCGCTGGGCGGGCGTCAGCCCGGTCGCCTGGCGCGCTGATTCAAAGAAGCGGTAGCCGCGGGCCCAGGCGGGATCGGCGGGGTCCAGAAAACTCAGATCCAGCGGCGGCTCCGCACGCACCCCCATCGCGCGGGCCAGATAGAACCGCGGCGACGGCTCCTCTTCGGCGAGGAACACGGCGATGCGGTCGACGAGCATCGTCTGCGAGATGCGGTCGAGCACGGCTTCGAGCATCGTTTCCAGGCGCACCTCGTTCGTCAGCGTCCGTCCGAATTCAATCAGCGTGCGCCGGTAATCGAGCCGGTCGCGGTAGAAAAAGCGATCCAGCCGCGCCTGGGCCCATTCGCGAATCGGCTGGAAGAGCAGCGCCGCAACCACGATGATGAGCACGGTACCGCTCGCCCCTGTGGCCCAGGTGGCGTGGAACACCTCCCCGACCAACGCGACAAACGCAAAGTACAGCGCAACCACCCCGGCCGTCGCCGTCGTGTAGGCCAGGCCCCGCTTGAAGATGATGTCCACATCCATCAGCCGGTAGCGGATGATCGCGTAGCCGAAACAGAGCGGAATCAGGGCGAGCGAAAGCACCGAAAATTTCGTCCAGTCCGGCACCACGCCGTGGCGCAAAAAGTACGGCACGATGTAGAAGAGCAGCAGCGGCGTAATGCCGGCCAGCGTCCCACCCGTCACCCACTTCAACTGCTGCCGCAGCACGCCACTTGGGGCCCGTCGATAGGAGACAAAAAACAGCAGTGCGGCCAGCAGGAAATACGCGCCCAGATAGACCAGCTCCAGCCGGTCCAGAAACACCCGCGCCCCGAGCGAGGGGACGAACCCCAACATCTGCTGCGCCACGCTGACGTGCACCAGCAGCAGCAGCGCCGGCACCGCGTAGACCGGGGTCAACTTCAGCAGCAGACGCTGCTTCCGCTCGGGAAACACCAGCGCAAAGTGTACGAGCAGCGCCGGCTGCAGCAGCAACGCCACCACGTTGGCCCAGTAGATTGTCCAGTCGAACTCGTTCAGCTTCCCGCTGTAGTGGAAGGTGTAAAAGATAAAAGAAACCAGGCAGAAAAGGTAGAAATGCACCGCGCGCGGCGCGTTCCACCGCCGCACAAAGATGAACATTCCGATAAACAGATAGAGCAGCCCAACCAGTCGCAGGTAGTTTTCAATCGAGGCGCTCGAATCGGCCGGAACGGTCACCAGCGCCGTTTCAAATGGCTGCCCCTGACGCTCTAGTTGGTACCGCACCCGTTGCCAGGGTCCCAGGCGGAACAGCCGCTTCGTCACATCCACCGCGCGTCGTACCGGGACGCCGTTGACCGACTTCAGCACGTCGCCCGGCTCGATACCGGCCCGCGCCGCCGGCGAATCCGGGGCCACCGCCCAGGCACGCACGCCGGCAGGTGAGTCTTCCCAGGAGACCCCGTCATCCGGCGTCTGGAACCGGCTGCGTTGCTGGAAGTTCAGAATGGCAAAGACAACCGCTGCCACCGTCAACAGCGCCAGCAACACCGCGCCGAGCTTGATGTGCAACCCCTCTTTCATGGCCGAAAGGCAATATTCACTCTTCTTGCTTGATGCACGTCTACTTCCATATTCTACCGATTTCCTTTAATTTTAATCCACTGATTTTTCTTGGGTTACACCAAGGAATTGCAATTTTAATTTTCAACTTTCCATTTTCAGAATAAGAATCCAATTTTTGGTAACTCGAACGAAAACACAAAATTGCAAACCGCCATTACAGAAAAGCTCTCCTGGTTTTGTTGTCGCTCGACTTAGAACTGGAAGCTGACTCCTGTGCGGAAAGAGCGCAAAGCGGGGATGAGGAGCACGCGTCCATCCGGTGTGGTGATCGAGACGTAGCCTTCGGCGAGCAAGTTGCGGAAGTCAGCCAGGGCTTCGAAGCGGCCACCCGTGAAAGGCACCGGCTGGCGCACGGTCAGATTCAGGAACGGTTCGACCTGGTGCACCACTTCCCCGTACGCATCCGCGCGGGTCACGGCGGCTCCGCCGATCCACTTGTAGCTTGTGGAGAGCTGGGTTCCTGTGCATTCGACGCGCGTCTTCAGCCGAACTGCTAGGCTGTGGTGGTGTCTCGGCACGAAGCTGTCGCGCAGCTCTCCGTCCACGAGGGCTTCTGCTGGGCTCAGCGCGCCGGCCCAGGCATAGATCACGGTCGCTTCCGTCGCTTCGCCGAAACGGTGCCGCAGGGCCAGTCGTGTACCCCAGCCAGCAAGCGCGCCACCGTCATAGACGAACGCTGCGGAGAAATTGTCCTGGAGGAAGTCGGGGTCGCTGGTGTGGCCGCGTCCAAAGACAGCGGTGTGCCGAGCGCGGTCGCGGAAGACGGAAGCCACCAGGCTCGAGTTGGACCCGATGCGGTGTTCGACGGCCAGCTCGGCATGCTGTCCCCCTTCGACCACCGGTCGGCCGTTGCGCAGCATGACGGCCGGGAAGGCATCGAGTTGTTCGAGCGCCCATTCCAGGCCATTGGTTTTGTGGCCGGCACCGGCCCAGGGGCGCGCAGCGAAGATCAGCGCGGCGCGCCAGTGGCTTCCCAGATCATAGACCAGTTCGGTGAACGGTCGCAGGGAAGTGGCCGAGTCGCCCAGGCCAACATGCAGGAACTCGGCGCCATAGTGCAGCGAAAGCCGCTCGCCCAGCGCCAGCTCGCTGTGGTGGACTGCACGAACGCCACGGAAGCGCAATCCGCCACCCAGGTCGGCTTGGCGCAGCACCAAGGTCGTTTCTGGGCCTTCGTCCCGCTCTCCTTGGGGCATCCAGACGGTGGCAAAACCGGCGGCTGCCGAATGTTCAAAGCTGGCCTGGCCGGCCAGCAGCAGCCGGCCCGTATGGCCAAGGCTCTGCTGATAGGCGAAGGCGGTGCCCGGGGCATCCACCACGTTTGAGGGCGAGCCAACCCGTTGCGCGCCGCTGGTCAGCTCCAAGCGGCCGCGGGATCGGCGTTGCGGTGTCGACTCCGCGTTGGCGGAGGTCATGGCCACGACCAGTTCGCCGTCGGCCAGACGGAGGACCGGGCGGGTAGCGGCGGAGGTGCGCAGAATCCACGCCCACTCATCCGGCTCGATCGGAACCGCCGGCCGTTCGCGCAGCCGCTCGATTGAGCTGAACACCGAGTCTAGCTGGATTTTCAGCAGAGTGGTCAGATCGGCTTCGATGCGGATATGGCGTTCGATCGCCGGCAGGAAACCCGCTAGTGTTACGCGCACGGTGTAGAGTCCGGGCCGCAGGGAAGCTGCGGAGAACAGCCCGCGGTCATTCGTGATCACCGTCAGCACCTGGGTCGGCAGGTCTGCTTCGGGCAGCACGGTGACCGTGGCGCCCATCTGCGGCACGCCTTGCGGATCCACGACGATACCCGAGAGCTTGCCGTGGAGACTCTGCGCCGAAGTCGTTGCGGCTAGCGTGAGCGTAGCCAGCAACCCCAGCAGTGGCCTTCGATGCCTGCGCACGCCTGATGCTCCTCCGTTCACTTGCTTGCTGCCCGTGCCGTGGTCGTCGGGGCCTTGACGGTGAACTCGGCCTGCGAGGTGACCGACTGCTGGCCGATTGTGTCCGTCACATGGACTTCCAGCCGGTACTTGCCGGGCTCGAACTGGGCGAGCGGTAGCAGCTTTTCGATAGTGATCTGGCTGCCGCGCTGTTCCAGATCCTCGGAGCTTTCACGGAACCGCCAGACTTCCTCGTCGCCGCGCCGGATCACGTACTCGACCACGGCTGCGGAGCGATGGGTTGTCGGGTCCACCTTCAGGTTGTACACCTGGAAGTAGATTCCCATGCGCTGATCGGCACTGAAGGTCTGATCCAGCTTCGGCCGCACCTTCGAGGCCCCGAGCACGAACTGGCCCAGGCCCACTTCGCGCGAGGGCACGCGTTCGATCAGGTCGGCCAGGATCAGGGTGCTGGTGGCCAGTTCCTCTTCGCCGTAGCGGGGAACCCGCAACCCCTGGTTGATCGCGCCGATGTCGCCGCTGTTGACGTCTTTGATCACCACGTCGAGCTTGTACAGACCGGGGCGCAGCGGCACCGCTTTCTGGTAGATGGAGACGCCTTCGACCATATCGGCGAACAGCGAATCCGGAATGTCCCGCCGGATGACGTCTTCAAAGGTCTGCACGATCCGGCCGTTCAGCGCCGAGATGCGCGCGTGCAGGTTCAGAGTTGCCGAATGCACGCCCTGCGTGCTGGAAAACGTCATCTCCCGGTTCGGGATCTGAATCGTGATGGGCACCAGCACCGTATCGCTGGTGATGCGCAGATAGTCGAAGCGGAAATCAAAATGGATCTGATTGCGCAGGATCCGCGAGGTCACCACCGCTTCCAGATCGCGGAAGCGCGCCGGCGGGCGCTGCACCTTGGCGAACAGCTCCAGCCGCTCAAACTGGTTCATCCGGGCCGGCTCAAACTGGGTCTTGGGCAGCCGGGTGCCGTCGGTCCGAGTGAACCGGTCCACCTTGCTGGCCAGGCCGAGCGCTTCCATTTCACTCAGGCCGGCGTTGGGCACATAGAGCAGCGCATCTTTTTCGGAAGGATCCATCGTCAGCCGGTATTCTCCGCTGCCGGTCGGATCCACAAACTCCAGGATGATGTCGTTGCCGATGCCTTCCAGATACCGGTAGCGCCACTTCTCGAACGCGTGCACCGAGGTGTAGCCGCCGCCTTCTTCTGCCGGGCGGTTGTAGGAGCCACCGGCGGGCATGGCTTCGATTTCGTCTGGCGGGCCCCAGATGATGTAGATGCGGCCGCGGTCGGTCTTCCAGCCCGGGATGCCGGAGGCAAACCGTTCATTCGCATAGGCGATGCGCCGATAATGTTCCTCGCGGGCTTCGTTTTCCACGGTTTCTGGGGTCGGGTCGCGGTTCAGCCAGAACTGCTCGATGAACTGCTCCCGCTCTTCGTTCGTGGTCAGTCGCAGGAACGCCGAACGCTCTTCGTCGGTGATGATGTAGGCAACATCTTCCTCCAGCCACTGCCGGTAGGCGCTGTCCAGCTCTTTCAGCATCTCCCGTTCGCGCCGTTTGCGTTCTTTTTCAGAAATTTCTTCCTTTTTCTGTTCCCTGGGTTGCTGCGGCTGCGGGAAAGCGTTGGCAGAGAGGATCAGTGCCGCGCCCAGCAGAAAGGCGGAAACAATACGGCTGTAGGCTCCCATCAGCTCCCACCTCGGCCCGTGGAGCGGGGCCCGTTCGGCAAAATTCTATACCCCGGCCCACGGGCAAAGCAACCAGATTCCCCAGGACAGAGCCCCCTTGCCAGGGGTAGGATTTTTCATGAGATGCAGGCGCGCGCCTCAGGTTGCCTGCCTTCCCTTGCCGACGCGCCTGGCCGCCGAAGAAACTTTTGCGGCCCCCCAGTCGTACTAAAATTATGATGTGCGCCCCATACTGACGACGCCGGCAGCGTGGCGGCGAGGGGGGCGGGAAACGAATCATCTAGAACTTTTAGGCAGGGAATCGTTCATGGCCCGGTGGAAAAAAGTTGTTCTCGGAGCAGGCGTGTTGATTGCGCTGGTGACCATCGTTTGGGTCAGCATCTATCTGCAGACCAAAGGTGTTGTCTCGGTGCAGACCGACAAGGTCAAGCGGCAGGATCTGACTTCGCTGGTGACGGCTTCAGGAGAGATTCGTCCGAAAACCTACACGAACGTCTTGGCGGAAGGCTTCGGTAAGGTGATCGAGATCGCGGTCAAGGAAGGCGATGTGGTGCGGCAGGGCGACCTGCTGCTGCGCGTCGAAAGCATCCAGCCGGCTGCCGAAGTGGAAGCCCAGCAGGCGGCGGTCGCTTCGGCCGAGGCGGCGGTGCGCTCGGCCGAAGCCAATGCTCGGAACGCCCAGGCCGAGCTGGTGCGCGCCCGCGCGGATTTCGAACGCGCCCGGTTTGACTGGGAACGCGCGCGTCAGCTCTTTGAAGATCAGCTCATCTCCCGCCAGGAATACGACGCGCGCAAGGCCGCGTTCGAAAGCGCGCAGGCCGCCGTGCAGGCCAGCGAGGCGCGCCAGGCGCAGACCAACGCCGAGCTGCAGCGCACCCGCGCTCAGCTCGAGCAGGCCCGCGCCGTCTTGCTCCGGGTCCGCGACCAGCTCCGCAAAACCACCTATACCGCTCCGATTTCCGGCGTGGTGACCTACATCTCGGTGCGCGTCGGTGAAAACGTGGTTCCGGGCATTCAGAATTCCCCGGGCAGCTACCTGATGACCATCTCAGATATGTCTGTGGTCACCGCCGAGGTCAAGGTGGATGATACCGATATCATCAAC
>JAIMBE010000101.1 GCA_023511565.1 Bacillota bacterium | reverse complement strand
ACGCAAGAGAATCGTGGATGGGTCGTTGTCGGTCGCAAACAGTTTCTGCAACATCTCGAGCCTCCTGGCAGAGAAAATTGACACTAGGATAAACAGACTGCACTGCTCTTAAGATGCAACAATACGCTTGTGAGCTTCAACCTGTAGGGCTTCGCCTGGCGAATCAGCGACCATCGCGGCAGCCGAGGACAGCCACGACACCCAGCGCAGACTGCCTGCTACCGAGGTTGGGAACTTGGTTCACTGCGGATGCCCAGCGCAGGCGTCACAAAAACGAAACCACAAAAAAACAAGCCCCGCGTCGGGATCAGCGGGGCTTGAGGCGTTTTCGGAGAGGGAGCGATCAGGCTGCGCGTCTTCGTCGCAACAAACCGGCCATGGCCAACAAGCCGCTGCCGAACAGAGTCAATGTACCGGGCTCTGGGGTATGCAGACTGATTTCTCCGGTCTGCAACGGGCCCTTCTGTTCATCCCAGCTCGCCAGCACCATGGAAAAGTGGAAGATTGAGTCCGGGCTGAAGTTCGCGGGATTCAGTCCCAGATAAGCAAGCAGCGCGGGATGCATCTGTCCGGTGACCAGCCCGGCCAGTTGAAAGTGAATCGGGCCTTGGCAGCTAGCATCAAAGCAATCCAACTGCGTCCAGCGGGTGATGTCGGAAAACTGACCTTGGAAGAGAATGGTGCCTTCGGGAATGCCGGTCAGAGCCGCAAACTCAGCACTCGCAATGATCTTGATTTCGCCGCCAGCATAGAGCAGCGTTGTGTAGGGATCGCTCGGGTCGGGCCCCATGAAGGGTCCGGTGTAGAAGATCACATGGCCGAGCGAGCCGTTTAAGACAATGCCAGTCGTTGAGGAAATCGAAACCAACGTGGACCATTCGGCCTGCGGCACCGGATTAAAGCCTGCCACATAGGGATCGTTGGTGATTCGCGTGGCTCCCAGCGCCTGGGTGTGCACCAAACCACCGGAATAGCCGAACGTCACACTGTCCGCCAGAATTGCTGTGGGGGCCAGCGCTGCGGCCAGCGCGAGCACCCAGATTCGAATCGAAACTCGCATCTTCAACTCCCCTCTCCAAATCGCGCTCAAAACAGCGTCATGGATGGAGCAATCTGGCTGCCAGAAATTTTGTTTGCTAAGTGGCTGAATTTGCAGGACAGATGACAAAACTGCGTGAAGGCGAAGAGAAAGGAAAAGACAAAAAACTGAAGAAACATTCATATACAAAGAGTTACTAACTATTCTGCATCGAAGCGGTACAGCATTCTGTTCCACATTGAAACAGTACGGGAACCTGTTTCCTTCGCCTCTTTACTTGCCCCGCAGTTCGCGAGCTGCACCGATGCGATGGGACAACGCAGCAAGTAAGCTAGATGTGAGCAGCTCAAAGCTGAGCTAAGACTGTCACCGCTGCAGGCATCGAGCACAGTTTTGCTTGGTGTCTTTCCCCAACAGCGGTACACTCTGGACGACCGAAGTCCCGATGCCATTCCCACGATTGCGGTGGTTGCTCTTGTTCTGGATGTTCATCTGGATGCCCGCCTATGCTCGCACCTGGGGCTGGGCAAATTTCCTCCTGCTATGCGATGTGGCAATGTTTCTGACGGTTCTTGGTGTCTGGCGGGCGAACTCTGTGCTGCTGTCGAGTCAAGCGGTTGTGACCCTGTTCGCAGGAGTCGTGTGGACTGTGGATGTGGGTTGGAAGCTTGTGGCGGACAGGCATCTGTACGGCGGTACTGAGTACATGTTCGATCCCGCCTACCCGCTGTGGGTGCGTCTGCTTTCCACTTTCCATCTGTGGCTGCCGCTGCTACTGCTGTGGGCGTTGCGGAAGACCGGTTACGACAGCCGCGGATGGATATGGCAAGCCGCAATCAGTGTGCCTCTGGTCGCCGTGGGCAGATTGTTTGAGCCAACAAAGAACATCAATTTTGCCTTCACGGACCCACTGTTTGAACGCCAGTGGGGCCCTGCGCCCATTCATGTAGCCACCATCTGCTTGTCCCTCATCGTTCTCGTCTACCTGCCAACTCACCTGTTACTCGGCAGACTATTCAGGCGAGCAGGCTGATCGACAGTTCGACAGAGTTTTTCAACATTTCCACAGGCTGGGGACTGACGATTTCGGTCTGCTGTTGAGATTTGCACAGGGTCGCTCTGCCACCCGCATTTTGGATACACCCGGTAGTTGACAACCTATTCATACACTGGGAATTAATGGAAATGCAAGAAAGGATGACCGCCGCAGGAGGGGGTGTGGAAAATCAGTTTCTCTTGACACCACAAAGTTGCCTGAGTAGGCTGCTGCCACATTATTCCCTTGTCTGATACGGCCTTGGAGGGGAAGATGGCCAAAATTGTCTTGACCGGCCGAATCACGGAACTGATTGGCACTCGACGCTGGGGGCAGCAAGCGCGCTACATGGTCCAAGTGGCCTTGGAGCGTGACCCGACGTCGAAAGTCCCCGTAAGCGAGCGCTATTACTGCAACAGCTTCTATGTGGGTGCAGAGGAAGCCTCTGGGCTGCAGCCCGGTCGCATTGTTCGCATCACCCTCGAACAGGAGTGAACGACTCCTGCCAATCCACCGTCTAGAATCATTTCAGCCCCGCAGCGGGGACGGGCAATCTGTGTTCTGAAATCGAAGCCGGGAAGCGATCGGCAGGTCAATCTTGCCGGCGGGATTGAGGTTTCGTTGCAGGAACAGGTCTTTCTTGCCCCGAAGGGATCAGGAGGCGAAAGGTAACAGCATTGGCGCAGCTTCCGACACCGTCTGGAAAAAGACACTGGAGTCTGACACCGGTCAAGCCAGCATCCCGCTCGACGGGGGCCGGGGGGAAGGGGCTAAATTCCAAACGGCGAGATGCAGGCACCTGCTCCAAAGGGACGAGGCGGTCTGCTTGGGTAGCTGACGCAGCGCCAAGCACCAAAAGCGCGATTCCTAGAAAAGGTCTCCTCATCTTCCGCGAGCGATTCTGTTGGAGCGGCAGGTGCAGTCCAATAGCCAAAAAGCTGGATTCGAACAGTACCCGGGTACTAAAACGGCTCGCGTAACACTTTCTCAATCAAGCAATTGCCAAGCACGCCTGCTGGCTGGTTGCGTCGGAAGCAGGGGTGAGGGCTCTGCGTATCAAAATAAGGGTGCGCTCAGGTCTTTTCTTCTAAATCCAGGGCGGCCGAATTGATGCAGTAGCGGAGGCCGGTCGGTGGTGGGCCATCCGGGAAAACGTGGCCGAGGTGAGCACCGCAATGAGCGCAGCGGACTTCGGTGCGGAGCATGCCGTAGCTGGTATCCACGACTTCTTCGATTTTCTGCCGTTCCAAGGGTTGGTAGAAGCTGGGCCAGCCGGTGCCGGAGTCAAATTTGGTGCGGGAATCAAACAGGGGTTCGCCGCAGCAAACGCAACGGTAGATACCCGGCGTTTTGCAATTCCAGTACTTACCGGTGAATGGGGGTTCGGTGCCCCCCTGTCGGGTAACATAGTACTGTTCAGCAGTGAGGCACTTTTTCCATTCCCGTTCGTCCTTCTGAATTCGGTTGCTCATGGGATGGCTCGGCTTGACACGATCGCAGCACGCTCCCTAGCATAACACTGTCGGCGCCCGGAACAAATTCACCGGGGCCGGTGAGCCGGCGATGCCAATCTACGAATACATCTGCGAGGACTGCGGGAAGCGGTTCGAACGGCTTGTGCTTTCCCAGGCCGAGCCAATTGCCTGCCCACATTGCGCCAGCCAGCGCCACACTCTGCAGTTTTCGGTGTTTCAAACGGTGAGTCCGGCCAGATCGGCCAGCGAGCCCTGCAACGCGCCGGGCTGCGCGTGGACCCCGCGTGGCTGCGGCTGCAACTAGGCTGCAACCGCGCCTGCCCTCCGTTCCAGCACCAGCAAGGCCTCGATATGGGGCGTCTGCGGATAGAAATCGAAACCTTCCAGCGCCACCAGTTCGTAGGTCTCCCGCAACTGAGTGAACTCGCGGGCTTGCTGGATGGGATTGCAGGAAAGATAGAGGATGCGGGGTGGCCGAGCCTCGAGAATCTTGTTCAACAGTTTTGGGTGCAGGCCGGTGCGAGGCGGGTCGAGCAGCAGCACATCTGCCGAACGCAGCCGCTCCACGCCGATGCGCTCGGCAGCTCCCTGGACAATTTCATACGGCCGGGTCGCAAGCTGCAGCGCGTTGCGTTGAGCGTACCGAACGGCAGACATAGCTGACTCCACGGCCAACACATTGCGGGCGCGGTCACACAGCGCCAGCCCGATCGCGCCCACGCCGGCATACAGCTCGACGATCCGATCCACGGGCGGCACATGGTTGCGGATTCGACCCAACGCCAGGGCAAAAAGTTCAACATGGTTCTGGAAAAACGCATCGAATGGGTAGACGAGGCGCAGGCCGGCGATCTCCTCTTCGAGTTCCACTCGGCCCTGTTGGTGCAGGATCTTCACAATCACCGAAGCCGGCGATTCCGGACGGCTGGCCGCCAGTACGAAGCCTGAGCTGCGTGCCAGGGGAAACTCCCGCAGGGGAAAATCTTCACCATGGACGAACAACACGGTGACGACATCTCCGCTTGTCCGGCTCTGCCGCACGACCAGACTTTTCAGCCACGGCGCGGGCAGGCGGGCCGCGTTGAGGTGCGCAACCACTTCCTTCGCTGCGGCATTCATCGCCTCTGTGCCGAGCGCACAGCCTTCCTCGAGCGCAATTTTGCGAAACGGACTGAAGCGCCGGAAAAACGCCAGTCGAAGCGTGCCGTCTTTTTCCGTGAAGCTGAACTCAAGCTTGCTGCGATAGCCAAACTCCTGCCGGGAGCGGTGAAAACCGTTCAGCCGGATTTTGCGGCCGGCAGCTTGTGAGAACAGGTTCTCCAGTATGGACATTTTTGCTGCGACCTGTGTGTCGTACGCCATCACCTGCCACGGCGAACAGCTCAGGTAATGCGTTTCGCGCGGCGGGACACGCTCGGGGGAGGCCACGAGCAGCTCCACCGGCTCGGTCAGCAAAACTCCGCGTTGGCGCCGGACGACCTGCACCCGTGCCTCTTCCCCGACCAGAACACCGAACGCACGCACGGGAGCCGCCTTTTCACCAACCAGACTCCCGACGGCCATGCCGGAGGCGTCCAGCGAGTCAAAGCGCGCAACGAGCGCGGTTGCGTTTCGATGGCTGCGGACGAAGTCTGACTGCATTCCGACGCCTCACGGACACGATAACACACCTGCACGGTTGTGCTCGCAGGCACAAGCAATCGTCCTCTCCGGGATTCTCGAAAGGCTCTTGATTCGACCGGATGCGACTCGCCAGCAGGCCTACGGAAGGCAGCAGGAAAACAACACAACGGGGAAATGGCGCGCCCGGAGGGACTCGAACCCCCGGCCTTCTGGTTCGTAGCCAGACGCTCTATCCAACTGAGCTACGGGCGCGCCAGGCAAAGGCAGTGTAGCACATCTCGACGCGAGCTGTGAATGCCGCGGGCGGCCGAGGCAGGGCTGCATCCGTGCAGCGAGGTTCTACGCAGGCGAGGAGTCCTGCGGTGGCATGTCGCGAAAAAAGTGGATAGAAAGATTGCGATAGAGGAGCGCAGCGCAGGCAGCGGCGCTCAACAGCAGCAGGCTGCCGTCGGTAGGCTGTCCGAGGCAGAACTTCCCTACCCCGAACAAGGTGGCATAGACCATCCCCGTGCCGAGCAGCCAAGCCAACAAATTGTCACCGAGGTCGCGCGTGGGCGGCACATCGCCGGCCAGCTCGGCGATGGGGCGCCACCCACGCACATCGGGCCGGACACGGCGATAGAACCGCAGCAGGACCTGCGTCGGCTCGGGCCGGGTCAACAGGGTGGCGGCGAGCCAAGCAAATGTGGTCACGGCGACGGTCGCCAGCACGTTTTTGGCGAACAGCAGCGCACCGGTGTCGTGAAACGGGGGCACAAATTTCAGCAGCAGAGCGACCACCAGTGCGGTCCCCATGGCGACGATTTCGCTCCAGGCGTTGATCCGCCACCAGTACCAACGCAGCAGGTAGACAGCACCCGTGCCCGCGCCAATTTCCAGCACAAACTGCCAGCCGGCACCGACCGAGGCCAGCTGGGCGGCCACGACGCCCGTCACAAGCACCAGGAGCACTGTGACGAGCTGGGAGACGCGCACATAGTGGGCTTCGCGGGCATCACGACGCAGAAAGCGCCGGTAGAAGTCCGAGACGAGATAGGAGCTACCCCAGTTCAGATGCGTCGAAACGGTGGAACAAAAGGCGGCCACAAAGCCCGCCAGCAGCAACCCGCGGGCGGCCGCGGGCAAGTGGTCCATGGCCACACGCATGTACGCCACTTCGGCCTCGGTACGGGTCAGTCCGGGGTACAGGACCACCGTGGCCAATCCGGTCAGAATCCATGGCCAGGGACGCAGGGCATAATGGGCTATGTTGAACCAGAGGACGCTGAGCAGACCGTGTCGCTCATTGCGGGTGGCGAAGATGCGCTGAGCGATGTAGCCCCCGCCCCCCGGCTCGGCGCCTGGATACCATGCCGCCCACCACTGCACGGCGATGTGCATCAGGAAGGTGAGCGCGGGTAGCGTCCAGAGCATTTCCACCGTCAAGCCATGAGAAAAATCCGGGAAGAAGGCGACAACGTCGCCGGCGGCGTCGCCCTGCATGGCCCGCATCTGCTGCAGTTGTGTCAGCAGGGCGGACATCCCACCCGCAGCGTCCACTACAGCCCAGGCCACAGCAACAATCACAACCATCATCAACACGAATTGCACCAAATCCGTCCAGAGCACGCCCCACAAGCCGCCGAGCGATACATAGACGCCCGTGAAAGGAATCAGGAAGAAGATGCAGATGGCTAGTCCCTGCCACTGGCTGACACCGAGTGCAACGGCCAGGATCCCGCTCATGGCCTTGGTCACCCAGCCCAGGATCAGACAGTTCATGAGCAGACCGAGATAGAGGGCGCGGAACCCTCGCAGAAATGCAGCGGGACGACCGGCATAGCGCAGCTCGGCAAACGCCACATCGGTCAGCAAACCTGAACGGCGCCAGAGCCGTGCAAACAGAAAAACGGTCATCATGCCCGAAGGCAGAAAGCTCCACCAAAGCCAGTTGCCGGCGATGCCCTGCGTGTAGACGGTGCCGTTCACCCACAGGGGTGTGTCGGCCGCAAACGTCGTGGCCACCATCGAGGTGCCTGCCAACCACCACGCTGCCCGTTGGCCGCTGGCAAAGTACTCTTGGGTCGAACCGGTGGAACGTCGGCGGAACCACACCCCGAGCCACAGCATGCCAACCAGATAAACAATCAGCACCAGCCCGTCGAGAATGGAAAGCGACATCGTATTGAGCAGCCCACGCAGCTAGGACGAATCTCGGCGATAGTCTGCGGACACGGGCTGGCGAAGTCAAAGATTTTCCGAGAATGGTGTGCGGACGCCACACTTCCGTTGCCGTGGATACAGTAAACCCAGGGTTCGCGGTGCGAATCCGGGGCACAGGGACTGGCAGGGGCGGGCCGAGAACTCGGGTTAGCGCAGATGGTTTGTGCCTGAAGCCAGGCGGCAGAGCAGATGCAGCTCCTGGTAGGTGAATTGGAGCCGGTCCCCAGTGCGGTCGTTGGAACGGCGGCCGAGCCGGGTTTGTCGGGCCAGCTCGCGCAACCGAACGAGGGAGAGTCCGGTCAGCACGGCAGCGCGCTGCTCATCTACGCCGGCATCAGTTTCGAGAGGGTGAAAAGGCGTCATGGGTCCTCAGGCCAGAACGCAAGGGCCATTGTCTTCTTCAATCGATAGGATCATGTTCTTGAAGATGTCAATTTCACAATTCGGTTCAAGGCGGAAACGAACTGCATTGTCCGTTTCGCCCACGATCGTGCCCCGCAGCACAACACGGAGGTCGCTGCTTGCCACCTGCAACAGAATCGCCTGATGCAACCAAGGGGCGTACGTACCTGACATATTGGGTGCTCTCCTCAAGTGTTGTCGCAGAACAGATTGTGTCGGCAGGGGCGGTGGCTCGCAATGGTACAAAGGCACTGCAGAAATAGTTCTTTCGTACCGGACGCACACAGGAAGGTGCTGGGGCTGGCGAACGCACGGCCAGGCCACTGCTTCCGCACCGCGCTGGCTCTGCACAGGGTCATACCCAGTGTGTTCCGTGGGCGAATTCCACCGGTTTTCATTGAACGCGCCGGGGTCTGCCTGATAAAATGTAGACGTCTGTTTCTACGTCGAGCGTAGGCCACGATTACCCATTCGGGTTCGCTACCCGAAACGAACCCCATACGGGCACACACCGCGGTCGTTCAGCAGTTCGGAAGTCAGTTGCATCGGGAGGACAAGCTATGGGTGATTTCTATCAAACTGGCGTTGTCGCCACGCTGCACCGTCTGGGAGCCCATCGCCCCGAGGTGCTTGAACAGCAGCTCGAACGCTATGCCGAGCAACAACCCATCGCATTGGTGTTACCGGCCCTGTTCAGCGAATTTGAAAAACCGGCCATGGAAGGAATTCTGCGGGAACTCGCCCAGGTGCGCTATGTCCGACAGTTCGTCGTGACGATGGCCCAGACGACCACCGAGCAGTTCCGCGAGGCGCAACGAAGGCTTGCAGTGCTGCCGGGCGAAGTGCGAATTGTGTGGAATGATGGCCCCCGGATTCAGGCGCTCTACAAAACTCTGGAGGAGAACGGCCTCACCGTCGGGCCGGATGGAAAGGGGCGGTCGTGCTGGATGGCCTACGGCTATGTGCTGGCCAGCCGGCAGGCTGAAGTGATCGCGTTGCACGACTGCGACATTGTCAACTATTCGCGCGATCTGCTCGCGCGGCTTTGTTTCCCGGTCGTGAATCCGAACATCAACTTTGAATTCTGCAAGGGGTTCTATGCACGGGTGAGCGATCGTATGCACGGACGGGTAACGCGCCTGTTCATGACTCCCTTGTTGCGGGCCATGCAACAGTTGTTCGGCCACCTGCCCCTGCTGATCTATCTGGACAGCTTTCGCTATCCGCTGGCCGGCGAATTTGCGATGAAGGCGGATCTGGCCCGGGTCACTCGCATCCCTTCCGACTGGGGACTGGAAGTGGGGGTGCTGGCG
>JAIMBE010000100.1 GCA_023511565.1 Bacillota bacterium | reverse complement strand
GGGTCACCCTGGACTACCGGCACGAAGGCCGGGTGGTCCGCGCCATCGAGGACGTGGACCTCACGGTGCCCCGCGGCGAGTTCGTGGTGATCGCCGGACCCAGCGGGTGCGGCAAGACCACCCTGCTCAAGAGCCTGGCCGGCCTGATCCTCCCCACCCGGGGTGCGGTCCGCGTGGGTCAGGCACCGGTGCGCGGACCGCTCAAAGTGGTGGGCATGGCGTTCCAGAATCCCATCCTCCTGCCTTGGCGCACGACCCTGGACAACGTGTTGCTGCCCCTGGAGATCGTCACCCCCCACCGCGAGCGTTTCAGAGAGCAGCGGGCCGCCTACGCCGCCAATGCCCGGAGCCTGCTGGCGTCGGTGGGACTGGCCGGCTTCGAGGACCGATACCCGTGGCAGATGTCCGGCGGGCAACAGCAGCGCGCGAGCCTGTGCCGGGCCCTCATCCACCAACCGGAGCTGCTGTTGCTGGACGAACCCTTCGGGGCGCTGGACGCCTTCACGCGGGAGGAGCTGTGGCAGGTCCTCCAGGCCCTGTGGATGCAGCGGCGCTTCACCGTCGTGCTGGTCACCCACGATCTGCGGGAGGCCGTCTTCCTGGCCGACGTGGTCTACGTGATGAGCGCTCGCCCCGGCCGGCTGACCTACCGGACGACGGTGCCGCTGCCGAGGCCGCGGACCCTGGAAGACACGTTCAGCGCGGCGTTCACCGAGACGTACCACGAAGTCCGGCGGCGGATCGGCGAGGTGCTCGCGGCGTGAGGTTTGCGGACCGGTTGCGCCAGTGGCTGCCGCCTGTGGCGGTGATCGTGGCGTGCGTCGGCGCGTGGGAACTGGGGGTGGCCGTGCTGCGCGTTCCGGAGTTCATCCTGCCGGGGCCCCGCGCGGTGTGCGCAGCCCTGCTGAGGTGGCGAGGCGCCATCTGGTTCAACGCCGCCCAGACGCTCTATACGACCCTGGTCGGGTTCGCGCTGGCCCTCGCCGGCGATATGCGGAGGGCACCGCAGTGCAGTTCCTGAGCGCAATGGAGGGGCCGCAGCAGTTCGTCACCCTTGCGGCGTTGGTGACCGGCGCGGCACAGTTGATCTTTCTGTTCAATTTCCTCTGGAGCCTGAAGTGGGGGCGAAAGGCCGAGGCCCTCAATCCGTGGCGTTCGACTTCGCTGGAATGGACGATCCCTTCGCCACCGCCCCACGACAATTTCGGCGGACGCCAGCCGGTCGTGTACCACGGCCCGTATGAGTACAGTGTGCCCGGCGAGCCCGAAGACTTCATCCCGCAGGACGCACCGCCGCGGAGGGTCACCGCACCGGGAGTTTGAAGCGTGCCCACGACTGTCTCCGAAGAACTGGAACGCGCTGCGGTCGGCACCGGGGGCCGCGGGCCGGACCGCCGCGATGGCGGCGAGGGGGAGGACGCACGCCACCGCGCCAAACCTCCCACGCCACGCAGTGCCTATTTCACCGGTTTGGTGCTCGGGCTGGCGGCGATTTTCATGTTCTTCGTGGCGCTGGCCAGTGCGTTCGTCGTGCGCAAGGGGCTTGGGAACGACTGGCGCCCGCTGGAGTTGCCCTCGCTGCTGTGGGTCAACACAGCGGCGTTGCTGGCGAGCAGTTTTGTGGTCGAACGTTCCCGGCGCTTGCTGCGCACTCAGCCCGCCACGGGCTTCGGGGGATGGTGGGGTACGGGTGTGTTGCTCGGGATCGCCTTTCTTGTCGGCCAGGTGGCCGCATGGCGGCAACTGGCGGCACAGGGCATCTTTCTGGCCACGAATCCCGCGAGCAGCTTTTTCTACGTCTTCACCGCGGCGCACGGCATGCACGTGCTGGGCGGACTGGTGGCGCTGGGCTACGTGGCTGCGCGTGGTGCTGCGCATCAACAGAGCACCGGCAATCTTTCGGCCGACCTGACAGCCTGGTACTGGCACTTTCTGGGCGGACTGTGGGTTGGCCTGCTCTTACTTCTTACGTTCGGGCGGTGAACCGTGAGTGAACAGGTCAGAGAAATCGCGCTGGAGTCGCCATGGGCAGGCGGGCGGTCGCCGTTTGCCATCGGATCGAAAAAGTTGGGCATGTGGTTGTTCATCATCTCGGACGCACTGACGTTTTCTGCGCTGCTGATGGCCTACACCTATGCGCGCGTCGCTAACCCGGACTGGCCGAGACCGTTCCCCATCTATCCGGCGGTGGTATTTTCCACGCTGATGACGATCGTGCTGCTGTTCAGCAGCTTCACGATGGTCATGGCCGTCGCCCAGGCCCACAAGGGCAACCGCCGTGCGGCGGCCCGCTGGATCGGCTTCACGATGCTCGGCGGACTGGGCTTCATCGGGCTCCACCTGTACGAGTGGATGCATCTGATTGCTGAAGGTGTGCGGCCGTTCTCGAACCCGTGGGGCGCGCCGCTGTTTGGCGCCACGTTCTTCGGGCTGACCGGCCTGCACATGACCCACGTCGCTGTCGGCGTGATTTATCTGGGCATCATCGCGTTCGGCTTCGGCCGCGGAAAATGGAGCGCGGAAGACGTTGAGGTCAGCGGACTGTACTGGCACTTCGTCGATCTGGTCTGGATGTTCATCTTTCCGATGGTGTATCTGATGTCGGTGCAGTATGAACCCACAGCAGGCGCCGTCGGTATGCTGCTGGGGAGGTAGCCGATGAGCGGTCATTCCTCGCATGAGACACAAGAATTTGCAGGCACCACACGCCTGTTCGCCATCGTCTGGGGCTGGCTGGTGGCGCTGACGCTCGTCGAAGTCTATCTGGCCTATATCCACTTGGCCGTCATTACAACCCTGTTGCTGCTGATCGGACTCTCGGTGATCAAGGCCGGCTTGATCATGGCCTACTTCATGCACCTGAAGTTTGAAAAGTTCAGCTTGGTGCTTGCGCTGGTGCCGGCGCTGCTGATCTGCATCGGCTTGCTGACGCTGATCTTCCCGGACAGTTTCCGCCTGCTGGAGTTGGGTGCGCGCTAGCCGGTGGCTGCCGGTGAGGTGAGCGGAATGGTCACCGGATTTGGCGACAAAAACACTGCCCTGGCAGAAACAGGGCTGGAACGCTTCCGGGCTCATGGTACCGGAGCGTTGCATACGTTTCGGGTGCGGCTGGTGAAGAAACGGCTTGGACTGGGAACGATGCTGCTCCTGGTGATGCTCCTCGCCACGGTGCTGACACCAGAGGCGCTGGCGCAGGGCTGCTCGATGTGCGTACAGAACGCCGCTGCCACCGGCGAGGCAGGCCGCAAGGCCCTGAATGCAGGCATCCTGATCCTGCTCACGCCGACGCTGCTGCTGTTCGGCGGCGTCTTCTTCCTGCTCCACCGCCGCTCCGATTCCTCCCCTCACAAGATGGATTCGCGTTAACTGCGTTTAGCCTGGAACAAATCCCGCCTTGGATGCCCTCCCAGGGGAATTCTCTCATCCAATTGGAGGGTATAGATCCAGCCCGTCGACCCGAACTCCTGACCCAACCGCTCCGTGTCTCGGGCGGCCTCGCAGGTACGATGTATGCTGTCACCGAACACCGCCAGGTGCACGTTCACTGCAATTGTTTCCGTCCGGAACTGTGATATCCGACTCGACGAAAAGCCTCGAAGGTTTCCGAACTGATGTGTGCAACGCTCGTGGGGCTCTGCCCCTTTGCGGTGCAGGTGACCTGGATCGGGACGTCATTGGGAGCGCCGCTCTCTCTCGGCCGGCGCCACGAGCGAGGCAAATCCCGGTCCGCTGATGGCTGCCCGTTTTCGTTTCCACTGAAGAAGGCTCCCGGGACGGTTAAATCCACCGGGAATCCATCCTGATCCTCACCGGTGATGTGAATCTCGCGAACTTCACCCACGAATCCGTCAATCGATGCACCTTCGGGCGGATAGAAACGAATGGCCCGAACACAGAGGGCAGTGTTGTTGAACGTCAGAAAGCTCTTCGTCTGGCGGACGATGACGAGAGCTTCCGTAAGGATGCTGGTCGCAGAGTTCCCGCCACTTTGTGTACTCGGTAGCCACCCAGAGCCACGCTGTCGGGGATGACGTCGCCATCTTTGCTGACGTGCACCATCGCTGCGGCCACGCCAAATTCGCGCCCCGTGTAGCGCACTTCTAGGCTCGCCCAGGGTGTTTCCGGCAGACTTGGCGGGCTTCATACGATATCACGCGCGGACAGCAGAGACGGCGTTGGCCAAGGCCGAGGCGACACGTTCGATCTGCGCATCGCTGAGCTCTGGATACATGGGAAGCGAGAGAACTTCCTCGGCAGCGCGCTCGGCCACCGGGCACTGGCCGCGGTGGCCCTCCAAATGAGCGAAAACAGGTTGCAGGTGCAACGGCACCGGATAGTGCACGGCCGTGGCGATGCCTTGTTCGGCCAGGCGCGCGGCGACGGCGTCACGGTTGGCCACGCGAATCGTGTACTGATGGAAGACGTGCGTCGCCAGCGGAGCAATCCGCGGCACACGGATCGGCTCGAGGGAAGCCAGCAGCTCTGTATACCGCGCGGCCACGGCCTGCCGACGCAGCGTCCAGCTGTCCAGATGGCGCAGCTTCACGCGCAGCACGGCAGCCTGCAGCTCATCCAGCCGACTGTTCCAGCCAAGTTCTGTGCTCACGTACTTTTCCGCCTGCCCGTGATTGCGCATGGTGCGGACGTGACGGGCCAATTCCTCCGAATCGGTGACGACCATGCCCGCGTCGCCGTAGGCGCCGAGATTTTTCGTGGGATAGAAACTCAGGCATCCGGCAATGCCAAACGATCCGGTCGGGCGCCCGCGCCAGGTCGCACCGAGGGCCTGGGCGTTGTCTTCGATCAGGAACAGGTGGTGATGCCGGGCAATCTCCCGCAGTGCCTCGATCGGCGCCGGATGGCCGTAGAGATGCACCGCGATGATCGCGCGCGTCTTCGGTGTGACACGGGTTTCGACCGATGCCGGGTCCAGTGTGAAGTAGAGCGGTTCGATGTCGGCAAATACAGGTCGGGCGCCCGTTAGAATCACCGCGGAGGCTGTGGCGATGAAACTGAACGCCGGCACAATGACTTCGTGGCCCGGGCCGAGGCCAAGAGCGCGCAGCGTGAGCACGAGCGCGTCGGTGCCGGAGGCCACTCCGACACCCAGGCGTACGCCGCAGCGGCGCGCGATTTGCTGTTCCAGCGCGGTGAGCTGCGGGCCGAGTATGAACTGTTGCGTTTCGAGCACTTCATCGAACGCGAGTCGGATCTCGTCGCGGATCGCAGCGTACTGCGCGCGCAGGTCGATAAGGGGAACAGGGGAAGAAGACGATTCCGTCATTTTGCACTCAGACCGCGCCGCCCGCGACGCGTCCGCGGAGCCGCGCCCTTTGGAGACCTATTGGGGTTCCCGTTTCAGCCGGGCACAGATGGCGAAGGCACCGCTCGGATCCACCGCCGAGTTGCCTTCTTCGATGTACTGGATGATTCCGTTCTTGTCGATCACGAAGGTCGTTCGCATCGCGAACTGATACTCTTCGTTCAGGATGCCGTACAGCTTGCTGACCTCGCGCTTGAAGTCGCTCAACAGCGGGAAGGTCAGGCCATTTTCCTCCGCGAATTTGGCATTGGCGGCAAAGCTGTCCACGCTGATCCCGAGCACCTGCGTATCGTTCGGATCCAGCTTCCCTTCGGCAATACCAGCCTGGTACGCCTTCATCTCGCGCGTTCAACCGCCAGTGAACGCCAGCACGTAGAAGGCCAGCACAACGTTTTTCTTGCCGCGGAAACTGCTCAGGGTGACCGGCTGGCGCTTGGTGTCGATCAAGGTAAAGTCGGGCGCGACGTCGCCGACCTTCAGGTGCGTGCGCTGAATGGCCGGCTGTGGCTGCTGCGTCAGCACTGGGCTTGCCAGCCCTGCGGCCAGCGCCAAACCGATCAATGTTCTGACTGTAGAGTGCATTTCAGTTTCTCCTCGGTTTTTCCTGGGTTGCGGCGCATTATACTGCGGCCGTACTGGAAGCGGAACCACAACCTTGCGTGGAAAACACAACAGGGTACCGGACGCGATCGTGCAGTTGGAAGCCCAGTTCAGCCGTGCGTTCGGTTTTGCCGGTGCGGTGGCGGTGGGGTTTGGCCGTGCGGCGCTGGCGGTGGCGCTGCGCGCCGTGGCGCCCGAAGGACGCGGGGAACGGGTGCTCGTGCCCGATTTCATCTGCTCCCAGGTGCTCGAGGCGGTGCGGCAGGCCAACGCTACACCCGCGTTTTTTCCGGTTCGGCGCGATCTGACCGTGGACGTGGATGCATTTCGCGCTGCACTCGATGGGCCGGTGCGGGCGGCCGTGGTTGTGCACTACTTTGGACGTGTGCAGCCCGACGTGGCCGTACTGGCGGAGATGTGTCGGCAGCACGGAGTGCCCATGATCGAAGACTGCGCCATGGCCCTCGGCGCGCACCACCGCGGGCGGCCCGCGGGCCGATTCGCCGATGTCGCAGTTTTCTCGCTGACGAAAAGCGACTGGTGCTACGGCGGCGGGATCATCGCAACGAACTCTCCCGAAATATGGTTCCAGCTGCAAGAACGGGCGGCCCAGCTGCACCGCGACGACCGGCTTTGCTTTTCCTACGGCGTGCTGCGATGGCTGGACTGGTTGGGAAATCGGCGGCCCTATGCATGGTTTGCGGAGACTGTGGGACGGTGGCTCGAGCGACGGTGGTTTGCCGAAACAGAAAATTTTTTTGAGGCAGGGCGGTGCGATGTGGTCATGAGCCGCTTTGCGGCGCCGCGCGCACTGACGATACTCCTGCGCCTGGACGAGGTGGCCCGACGACGATCTGCACTGCTGGCACAGCTCCGAACAGAGCTTGCGGAAGCAGCCGATCTCCTCTGGCCACCGATCCAGCTGGAGGCAGAAGCGGATTCCGCAGCCTTTGTGCTGCTCCGTGTGCCCGATGCGATGCGCTGGCGCGAACGGGCAGCTGCCGCAGGCGTCACGCTGCGGCTGTGCTGGCCGGCCTATCAGCCCCTGGAGCCCGCGCAGCGCTCAGCAGTGATGGACTGGATCGCGCAGCACCTGCTGTTCATGGAAGTGCATCCCCGGTTGAGCACCCGAGAGGTCAGGCACGCTGCGAACGTGTTGCGAACGCTTCGTCGCGAGGCTGGATGCGGCTGGCGGTTGGCTAGCGGCAATGGCTTCTGGCCGGGACGAATCTGTCACCGGGATGGAAAGTTGTGAAGAACGGCGCGAAGTGGTTCCCCAGCGGGTCAACGCAGGCGGCCAGGTGGATCGGCAGGTGCGGGTAGTTGTGTCGCGATGACCGGAAAGCGGTCGGTGGATTCGCGTTTCGCGGGCGGGATGCGCGGCAGGCCAAGGCCTCGATTCCACTCGAGATGCTCCTTCGCACAGCGCTGGCAGTAGCCCCTGCCGGAGTCCTCGTCGCGCAGACTGGCCAGCTCGTAACAGCCGCAAATGCACTCGCAATAACCAATCACCGTCGAGGTTTTAATCACCACCAGCGCCATCGTGGCCTCCTGAAAGTTTTCCGCTCCCTGTGCCTACAAGCTGCGCATTTTGTTTATAGGCCAGACGCAGGCGGTTTGGCAAGTTAGCCAGCTTGAAGACGCGTCTCAGTGCTCAGGATTCCAGGTCTATGAAAATTCATAGAAATGAGAGGGTTCGGATACAAACTTCTGTATTAAATCGTTCAGGATTAACGTATGCAATGTAATAGACATGCTAACACTATGAAAAAAACTGGGTTATAGAACCTGGAGAAATTTAACATATGGCAATTAAGGTGCTTAAGAGTAAACATTGAGGGTCGGCCCTACGGTGTGCCGAGTGGGCAAAGGGAGTCTAGGGGAATTCGCATCACCTCTGCAGCCAGGTTGAAGCCATCCCGCGGGCTCATCAGGGGGCAGGTCCCTCCTAATTCCCATCCACCGGGAGGGAAGATGAGAAAGCAACGCGTGTTTCCTATCGTTTTGATGCTCCTGCTGGTCAGCACAGGAGTATGGGCTCAGGTGCCGACAGGTGCGATCGTCGGCACGGTGCTGGACCCCAACGGTCTGGCAATTCACCAGGCCGAAGTCACATTGGTCCGGCAGGGCACAGCGGCTGAATACAAAACGACGACCAGCGAAACCGGTGCGTTCCGGTTTAGCAGCCTCCCCGCGGGCATCTATCGGGTTCGCATCACGTTTACGGGTTTTAAGGTCTATGAGTTCAGCGACATCAAACTTGACGCCGGCACTGAATACACGCTTCCGCCGGTGCGGCTCGAGCTGGGGGACGTTACCGAGACGGTGACAGTGGAAGCCGGTGCCACCGGGGTACGGACAACGGATGCCCAGTTGACTGACACCGTGGAGGCCCAACAGATCAAGTATCTGCCGCTCGGCAATCGCAACCCTCTGACCCTGCTCGGCCTGCAGGCCACGGTGAATCAGAACGCGCGAACGGTCACGGTGATTGCTGGCCAGCGTCCTTCGCTGAGCAATGTGACGATGGACGGCGTCAACGTCCAGGACAACTTCATCCGCGCAAACTCACTGAACTTCCTGCCCAACTTGCCGTTGCTGAGTCAAGTGGCCGAGTTCACAGTGACCACCAGCAACCAGTCTCTCGCCCAGGGTTTCGGGGCTTCGCAGGTCAGTATGGTGACGCCCAGCGGGGGCAACGATTGGCAATTCGAGGGCTTCTGGTTCCATCGCAACAACGCACTGGCGGCGAACTCTTGGTTCAACAATGCAACCGGTATTGAAAAGCCGAATCTGATTTTCAACCAGGGCGGTGTGAACGGCGGCGGACCGATCCTGACGAACAAGTTGCTCTTCTACGGTTACTACGAGCTGTTCCGCCAGCGGCAACAGAGCGCTCAGAATCACGTCGTCTTGACCCAACCGGCGCGGCAGGGGATTTTCACCTATACGGCGACCTGCACGACCAGTTGCCCGCCGGGTATCACCAACGGCCAGGTGTTGCAACAGAATATTTTTGACGCCCTGGCAGCCCGCGGCATCAACCTCGGGATTGACCCCTTCATTGCCGACATCCTGGCGATGGTGCCGACCGAAATCAACAACTTCCGTACCGGCGACAGCACTGCGTCCCAGCTGTTCAACACGGCCGGATTTGAGTTCAATAAGCGAGCCAACCGGACGCGGGACAACTATGGTTTCCGGGTGGACTACATCCCCAACACCAAGCATGCCATCTACGGCAC
>JAIMBE010000099.1 GCA_023511565.1 Bacillota bacterium | reverse complement strand
ACGCATCGGCGTGGAGCGCGCCGGACTGATCAACTACGTCAGCCCGGACGTGATGGGCTTCACTCCCGAGGTGAACGACTGGATTGCCGCCTACTGCCAAGCCGACCCCAGACGGCTGCTGCCCTTCGGCTCCGTGCATCCGCTGTACGTCTCCGATGCCGGCGCCGAAGTCGACCGGCTGGCCCGGATCGGCATTCGCGCGCTGAAGATTCATCCCCCGCACCAGGGATTTGCGCCGAACGCGTACCGCAACGGCCTGGGGCCGCTGGCCACCGTCTATGAACGTGCGCAGGTCCACCGGATGCCTGTGATGATTCACACCGGCACGTCGATTTTCCCGGGCGCGCGGAATCTGCACGCGCAGCCGATTCTGGCCGACGACGTGGGCGTGGACTTCCCCGACCTTGTAGTGATTCTGGCCCACGGTGGTCGGCCGCTGTGGATGGAAGAGGCGTTCTTCCTGGTCCGGCGCCACAAGAACATGTACATGGATATCAGCGGCATCCCACCGCAAAAACTGCTGGACTATTTCCCACGCCTCGAGGAAATTGCCGATAAGGTTCTATTCGGCACCGACTGGCCCGGTCCCGGTGTGCCGGACGTACGGGGTAACATTGACCGGTTCCTTGCGCTGCCGATCTCCCCGGCAGCCCAGCGGAAGATTCTCTATGAAAACGCTGCGCGACTGTTTCCCGAGTGAACGGCAGCGTACGAACGGCAGCCCGCGCGACCTCTGGCCGGGTTGCTTCGCATGAGGACCGACGACCATGGCAGAAATTCACACGATTGCTGTCATTGGCGCAGGCACGATGGGTCGTGGCATTGCCTGTGTGGCCGCTGTCGGCGGCTACCGGACGATCCTGGAAGATGTGGCCGGGTCCGTGCTCGAGCAGGCCCTGCACTGGATCGCACAGTCCCTGGAGGAAGCCGTAACGCGTGACAAGCTCACGGCCGAGCAGAAACAGCAGGCGCTCGCCCGCATCACCACCGCACGCACAGTGGAAGACGCCTGCCGGGAGGCTGACTTGGTGATCGAAGCCGTGCCCGAAGATGTGGAGCTGAAAATCGAAATCTTCACCCTGCTCGACAAGTTCGCCAAGCCGGGTACCATCTTTGCCAGCAACACTTCGTCGCTGTCTATCACCGAAATGGCCGCGGTGACCTGCCGTCCTGAGCGTTGTGTGGGCATGCATTTTTTCAATCCGGTGCCCAAGATGCGGCTGCTCGAAATTGTTCGTGCGCTGGAAACATCGGACGAAACCATCGCGGCCTGTGCTGAGGTCGGCCGACGCATGGGCAAGGAAGTTGTGATTGTGCGCGAATCGCCCGGATTCATCACCAGCCGGATCAACGCGCTCATCGGCAACGAAGCCTTCCGTATGCTCGAGGAAGGCATTGCCTCGGCGCGGGATATCGACACCGCGTGCAAGCTGGGCCTGAATCATCCGATGGGGCCGTTCGAACTCGTCGACCTGGTGGGGCTCGACGTGCGCTTGAGCATCCTCGAGTACCTGCACAAAACACTCGGTGAGCGTTTCCGCCCTTCGCCATTGCTGGTACAGTACGTGAAGGCGGGGCGGCTGGGTCGGAAAGCAGGTCGCGGTGTCTATGAGTATCGGGAAGCCCCCGCCGAGGCGGCCCGCAAGGCGGAACACGGATCGTCTTCGATGGCCACCAGGATGGGTGGGATGCACGAAACCGAGCGAACACTGGCGGAAAAAATCGTCCTGCTCCAGGGTGATCTGACCGAAATGGATGTGGAGGCCATCGTCAACGCCGCCAACAACGATTTGAAACTGGGCGGCGGCGTTGCCGGTGCGATCCGGCGCAAAGGCGGCGAAGAAATCCAGCGGGAGTGTGATCAGATCGGCTCGATCCCGCTCGGTACGGCCGCAATCACCGGAGCTGGCCGGCTGAAGGCCCGTTATGTGATTCACGCAGCCAGCATGGAGCTGGGTGGACGCACCTCGGCCGAAACCCTCCGCAGCGCCACAGCCCATGCGCTCCGCCTGGCCGCGCAGCGTGGTTTGAAGAGCATTGCGTTCCCTGCGGTGGGCACGGGCATCGCCGGCTTTCCCATGCGCGAGTGCGCAGAAATCATGTTGCACGAAGTGGTCGAGCATCTGAAAGGCAGCACGCCACTCGAGCGGGTCTACTTTGTGCTGTACGATCGCGCTGCACTGGAAACGTTCCAGCAGGTTTGGGCCGGAATGCAGCAGGTTGGTTTTCGCGACACGACAGGCACACCATGACTCGGATCCTGTTTGTCTGCAGCTTCAATTCGGCCCGGAGCCAGATGGCTGAAGCCCTGGCGCGTGCTCTGGCGCGCGACGATGTGGAAGTGGCCAGTGCAGGCACACACGCCACGCAGGTCAGCCCGTTGGCCCTGGAAGCTTTGCGGGACCGGGGTGTGGACACAAGCGGTCTGTATTCGAAGAGTCTCGATCAGGTGGTGGGCGAATTCGATTATGTCATTACGCTTTGTCACGAAGCCGACCGCGAGTGCCCTCATCTCACCGCGCGACGCGAACGCTTGCACTGGCCCTATCCGGATCCAGCACGGACGCCGGGCGGCGCCGAGGCCATCCGCAGAGCCTTCGTGCAGACCCGCGATGCTCTCGAAGCCCGCCTGCGGCAGTGGCTGGATGAAAACGGCCTGCTCCGAGATGCCCGTGAACGCACAGCTTGAACGGGTGCGCCAGGAGCTCGCACGTTACGAGCATCCCCTGTTCACCTTTTCGGCTGAACCGGCCGATGAGGGCGTCACCGTGCGCATCCGCTTCCGCCTGCCTGGCGCCGACGTGCACGACTACGCATTCCAGCTCCGCCCGCGCGAGATCGAGCAGGCCCAGTTTCCCTGGAGTTTTCAGCGTCAGTTGTACGATTGTCTGCACGACTACCTCATCGAAATGTTCATCCGCACGCCGCAGCGGAAGGAATGAATGATGGCTGCCGGCACCCCCGCTCGGTTTGCTACGCCGCTCGCCGAACTGCTCGCCGCGCGGATCAGCAACGGCGGGCCGATCTCCTTCGCGGAGTACATGGAGGCGTGCCTCTATCACCCCGAGCATGGCTACTACACCAAACCGCAGGCGCAGCCCGACGCGGATTACTACACCAGCCCCACCGTGCACCCGATTTTTGCCCGGTTGATTGCCCGCCAGCTTGCCGAGATGTGGGAAGTCTGCGGACAACCGATGCCCTTTCGGGTTGTCGAAGCCGGTGCCGGCGCTGGCCGGCTGGCGGCTGACCTGCTCGATTTCGCCGCGCGCGCACTGCCGGCCTTCTATGCCGCACTGCACTACACAGCCGTCGAGATTTCTGACCCGCAGCGACAGCGGGCCGCACAGCGACTCGCTCGTCACCTGGCCGCCGGTCGCGCGACACTGGCCGCCACGCTGCCGGAGCAGATTCCCGTCGGCTGCATCTTGGCCAACGAACTGTTTGATGCCATGCCGGTGCACCGCCTGGTTGTGGAGCACGGCGCGTTACAAGAGATCTATGTCGGCTGGGATGGCCAGCGGTTTGTCGAGCAGAGGGGGCCGCTATCGACGCCAGCCCTGCGCGAGTACTTCGCAAGGCAGGACGTTGTGCTGCGCGAAGGTCAGCAGGCAGAAGCCAATCTTGCGGCGTGCCGTTGGATTGAAGACGTCGGTCGCCGGCTCGGCCGCGGCTTCCTGCTCACGGTGGACTACGGCCATCCGGCAGCCGAGCTCTACGACGAACGCCACCTGCGCGGCACTCTGCTCGCTTATCGCTGGCATCGGGCCTCAGAGGATTTCTATGCTGCGCCCGGCGAGCAGGACCTGACCGCCCACGTCAATTTTACTGCGCTGGAGCAGTCGGGCCGGTGCGCCGGACTGGAAACGACCGGATTGGTTTCCCAGGCGCGTTTCTTGCTAGCGCTCGGACGCGCCAATGCCTTCGCCGACCTCTACGAGCCCGGCCAGACGGAAACGGATCGGTTCCGCGCCCGGCTGCAACTGAAAACCCTGCTCTTTCCCGAAGGAATGGGTGAAACGTTCCGCGTGCTGATTCAGCACAAAGGCCTTGCCCGGCCTGCACTCACCGGGCTGGCTCCCTTCTAGCCGAAACATGCGCGCCGGCCCCGGTGGGGCCGATCTTCTGGTGGGATTAGAGCGGGTGCACAGAGCGAACGTGGCTTACGGCGCCGCCGGCGGGCTGTCTTCTTTGTAAGGTTGCTGAATGTATTTCTGGGCTTCCTGCTGCGCGCCGCCGGTGTTGTCGTTCAGCTCGAGGGCGCGCGAATATTCATTGATGGCGCGTTCCCGCTGGCCGGTTAGATCGAAAATCTTGCCCAGGTAGATGTGGGCCCACACCTCGACCCACTTGGGTTCCAGATTCCCGTCCAAGGCGTTTCGGAACGCGTTCGCGGCGGCCTGGTAGTTTTTCTGGAAGAACATGGCCTCGCCCATGCGGAAATGGGCCAGCGAAGAGGTTTTGTTGATCGTGATGGCACGTTCGTATTCCCGGATCGCGTCGTAGAACTGGCCGATTTCGGCCAGCGCTTCGCCACGGGCAATGGCGGCGCGCACACGCAGGGCCGGGCTGGACTTCAGCAGGTGGTTGTTTGGGTCGAGCGTGATGCCACCGGGTTTCGGCCGGCCGAAGGTCTCCACCGCGAAGTCCGACTCGCGCCCGCGCACCTCGATCCTCTTCCATTCCGGATTCCCTTCCGTTTCCACCTTCAGGTCCACCTGCATGCGGAAGGTTTCCAGGTCCTGCTTGACTTTGCCCACGATTCTGAATCCCCGCTGGGTGCGAAAGACCACGTACTCGAGGCTGAACTCCGGTACGCCCGTAGAGTTCAGCCACTGCGTGAAGAAGGGAGTCAGGTTCACGGATTCACCGGCCGGCGCGTTCTGTTCGGCAATCTGCGCGGCCATTCGGCGGAAATCCTCGACGGTGGCCATCCGGCCGGCGTACTGTGTGTAGAAGTTGCGCAGCAGCGTGCGGAACGGTTCCTCGCCCAGCTGGCTGCGCAGCATGTGAAACACCATGGCACCCTTGTTCGCCACCACCGAGCGGTACTCCGAGGAGTACGGTGCCAGGCGACTGGCCTGGGCAATGGGCGCTGCGTCTTCGTACATCAACGCGCCAACGGCGAACACGTCAATCGCTTCTTGGAACGGCCCCTCGCCCCGGGTCTGCTGCAGGTAAAGCGCGCTGCTGTAGCGAGCCAGCCCATCCGAAATCCACACGTCGTCCGCCGTGGCAGGCAGCACCTGAACGCCCCACCACTGCCGCGCCACTTGTTCGGCCAGCAGTTGCCGGTCCGGTTCCCGGCCCCAACGACGTTGGCCCACCAGAATCAACCCGGGCGCTGCATAGCCCGCAATCGCGTGCGCGGTGAACTGTGCGACGGTCAGGTTTGGTTCCGGAAGCGCCCCGAATTCGCCGCTGAAAAAGTTCACCAGCTCGGCAACAGCCTCCCCCCAGGCCTGTGCCGTGGCGACATCGGATGGCTGGGTGTAGACAGAAATCGTCAGTCCCTCGGCCGTCACCTGCGTGCGCTGCAGCGGACCGGCGACGAGGGTGCCTCCGTTTGAGGGTTTCTCATTCTGGAAGCTGTACACCACCTGACCGCCGGCTGTGACTTCCGGCGACTGCACCCTGCCGGTGCTGACCACCGCTGTCCCGGCCGGCACATGGATGCGGAAGTGACTGGTGAAGCGATTGCCCGTAACATGCGTCATCGGGAACCAGCGGGATTCGGGCAGGAGGTACGCAGCATCAGCGGAGACCGCGGCCAGCGGCGGTGTGTGTTGCGTGCTAAGATCGGCGGCGGCCACCGGCCCGGCATACTCAAATGTCAGCGTGATCCGCTGTGCGGCCGTTGCCGGTTCAGGCAGCAAAACGCGGACGACTTGAGGGCGTTCCGCGTCGCGGTTGAAGCTCAGCGCCTGCTGGGCGCTTCCGGTCACCCGCTGGATGGTCAGGTTCGGGTTCAGCTCGACTTCCAGAAAACGGGACGGCTCTTCAGCCAGCAGCTCGACCCGGGCGCGGCCCACCAGAGCCTGCGCGGCGGGTTCGAGCCGCACCTCCACGTCGTAGTGCGCGGCGCGAAATGTCTGCCGGCTGCCGGATGGCGCTGCCGACGTGGGCGGAGACGGCCGCTGCGGTGCCGCCGTAACCGTAAGCAACAGGACGAGCAGTACACCAGCGCTTCGCGCCACGATGCCCCCACCCTTCTGCAGGCTTCCGTGCATGATCCCCAGCCCTGTTAGAATACCATTTCGACGTCCCGGTTTGCCTGCACGGTTTGTTGGGTCTGCGGTTCTACGCCGACAGCAGACGTACGATCACTTCCGCGGCGCGCTCGATGGCCCCGCCGGGTCCCAGTTGCGCACGCACATCGGCCAGCCCGCAGCGGATTTTTTCCCGCTCGGCAGGCGTGCCCAGCAGCCGGAGTGCTTCCTGTGCGATTGCTTCTGGCGTGAATTCCTGTTGGAAAAATTCGGGCACCAGTCGCTGGCCGGCAATCAGGTTCACCATGGCGAAGTACGGTGTGCGCACCAGTCGACGCGCCAGCAGGGCGGTGAGCGGCGAAAGCCGGTAGACAACAATCATCGGCGTGCCGAGCAGGGCGGCTTCGATGGTGGCGGTGCCGCTTGAAACAAGGGCCAGATCCGCCGCGGCCAGCGCGTCGTAGGTGACCCCAGAAAGGATGCGGATGGGCACGCCGACACCGGTCGCGGCAGCGAACAGGTTCTCCGGCAGGTTCGGTGCCGCGGCCAGCACAGCTTGACAGGGCGTGCGGTCGTGGATCCGCCGCAGCGCCGCGAGTAGGCGGGGCAGGTGCCGTCGAACCTCGCTGCTGCGGCTGCCCGGGAGCAACACAATCAGCGGGTCGTTCTTCAGGCCGTAGGCCGCCAGGAATTCGGACCGCGAGCGGCTGGGCCGCACGGTGTCCACCAGCGGATGGCCCACGTAATCGGCGCACACGCCGTGCCGGCGATAAAATTCCTCCTCGAATGGGAAAATGCAGATCACGCGCTCGAACCGCTGTCGGATCCACTTCACCCGCCCGGGCCGCCAGGCCCACACCTGCGGCCCGATGAAATAGACGTTGCGGATGCCCTGGTTTCGCAACCGGCGTGCCAGGCCGAAGTGAAATCCGGGCGAGTCCACCAGGATCGCAAGCTGCGGTCGGCGCCGGCGCGCCTCTTCTGTCAACGTTCTCCAGCTGTGCCACACGGCCGGCAGACGACTCAGCACCTCGGTAATGCCCACCACGTGGAGTCGGCTGTAGTCGGCCACCAGCTCGACGCCGGCCTGACGCATTTGCGCGCCGCCCATGCCAAACAGGACGGCCCCCGTGCGCCGCTGCAGCGCGAGGGCCAAACGCGCTGCGTACATTTCCCCGGAGGTGTCGCCGGCCGAAAGCAGGATGGTGGGTTGGTTCATACCGCACGGTGCCAGCGCGCATCATAGCAGAGCTGCCTGCGGCAGACCGAGGGTCAATCGTCGGCCGGCAGGGAAGCACCGGCCGGTGTGTCGCCGGCGGTCAACGGCAGGCGCAGTTCCTGGTCTTTGTACTGAAGCTGGTAGAGCCGGTAGTAGATGCCGCGCTGCGCGAGCAACTGTTGGTGTGTGCCCTGCTCCCGCAGTCGGCCTTTATGCAAGACTAGGATGCGGTCCGCGCGCTGGATTGTGCTCAGCCGGTGGGCGATGACAATCGCGGTGCGACCGGTCAGCAGCCGGTCGAGTGCTTCGCGGATCAGTACTTCGGTTTGTGTATCGACGCTCGACGTGGCCTCGTCCAGGATCAGGAACCGAGGGTCGTGGGCCAGTGCGCGGGCAAAGCTGATCAATTGGCGCTGTCCCACCGAAAACGTGGCGCCGCGTTCCGTCACCGGTGCATCCAAACCCTCGGGGTGGGCACGCAGCAGGGCGCCGAGCCGAACCTCTTCCAGCGCCCGCTGCACCTGCACACACGGGATGGAACTGCCCAGTCGGACATTGGTCTCGAGCGTGCCGGTGAAGAGGAACGGGTCCTGCAGCACGACGCCAAAATGCCGGCGGAGCTCTTCCGGGTCGAGGTCCCGGATGTCCACTCCATCCAGTAGAATCGCGCCGCGCTGAATTTCGTAGAAGCGCAGCAGCAACGAAGTGATCGTCGTCTTGCCCGCACCGGTGTGGCCGACCAGCGCCAACGTCTGTCCCGGCTCGGCGCGAAAGCTGATGTCGCGGAGCACCCAGCCGTCGGCCTCCGGGTCCTCGCTGTGGTCGGGGGAAGGTGCGGTGTAGCGGAACCAGACGTTGCGGAACTCAATTTCGCCGCGTGGGGAGAACAGCGCCCGTCGCCGCGCGGACGCGGGCGGGTCGGCAGGCTCATCCAGCAGCCGGAAGATGCGTTCGCTGCTGGCCATCGCCGCCTGCAGAATCGCGTATTTTTCACCGAGGTCCTGGATCGGACGGAAAAACATTCCCACCCAGGTGATGAACGCCACCAGCTCGCCGGCCGCCAGCGGTGCTGCCGGCAACGGGCGGCCGATCAGGGCGGCTTGCGTTGTGTCGAGCACGCGCACGCCACCAAACCAGAGCAGCAGCACAATGGCCAGCACACCGACGATTTCCACCGTGGGGTAGAAGATGGCATGCGCACGGATCGCGTCTTTGAAGGCTTCCAGGTGCTGGCGATTGATGCGGGCGAACCGCTCGCGCGCGGTTCGTTCCCGGTTGAACAGTTGCACAACGCTCATGCCGGTGATGTGTTCGTTCAGGAAGGCGTTGATGCGCGCGATGGCCACGCGGATGCGCCGGTTCGCATCGCGGAAGCTGCGGCGGAACAGCAGTGTGGCCAGCACGAGCAGGGGCAGGATACTCAGCGCGGCCAGCGTCAGCCGCCAGTCCATCCAGATCATCGCAGCAACGATGAACACGACCCGAAAGATGTCGCCCACCATGGCCACCACGCCGGAAGCGAACAGCTCGTTCAACGTGTCCACGTCGGTGGTCACCCGCGTCACCAGACGGCCCACCGGGTTGCGATCGAAAAAGCGCATCGGCAGGCGTTGCAGGTGACGGAAGATCTGCATCCGCAAATCGAACATGGCCTGCTGGCCAACCAGTTGCATCAGCAAAATTTGGGTGTACTGGAAGGCAAAGCCGGCCACCAGCACCGCCAGGAACAGCAGGGCAATCCGCTGCAGGCCCGCGTAGGCGTCCGGGTAGC
>JAIMBE010000010.1 GCA_023511565.1 Bacillota bacterium | reverse complement strand
GTAGTACCAGCTCCCGAAGTGGTATGGCACCCAACCCCAGGGTTCAAAGCTGATCCAGGTCAGACCCCATCCGGGGTAGTAGACCCAGCGGCCAAATGAAAACGGCGACCAAGCGTGGGAAACTCCCCACGGACGCCAGCAATGTCCGAACCCGGGTAGCGTGAACCAGTAACCGTAGTGCCAGAGGTCATGCAGGCCATAGGCATAGCCGGCCGAGAGGTAGCGTCCTACTTGGTTGCGGCCGGTCAGGACATGGTTCCGCCGGGCTTCCACCCATCGATCCCAGGCATCTTCGTTCGGGTTGCGTTCCACCAGGGCCTGCCGCATGTCGCTGCCGAAGATCAGCGAGCGCCCCTTGCGCAGTGTGTAATTGCCGGCAGCTGTGAGCACTTCGAGCTCGCCATTCCAGACGCTGACCGCGGTTTCCTGTGCATCCACATCTACACGGAAGGTGCCTTTTTCTTGCAGAACCATTTCTACGTGCGGGGTGTTGACCACAAATCTATCTTCCCGCGAGGGATTGCCGTAGAAGGTGGCCGTGCCCTGTGTCAGCCGCAGACGGGTGATGCGCGCGCCGTCCACCAGAGCCAGCTCGGTGAACTCCAGCAAGCTGTTCCCGGCCAGCCAGACGGTGGTGCCGTTTTCGAATTCCACTTCGGCATGGCCGCTGCCGGTAGCCAGAGCCGAACCGTGAGGGATGGGCATGTTCTGCAGTGCGGTCTGCCAATCGGCTTCCCCCGGCTGGGCAATCTGCACATCGCCTTCGACCAGACTGAGTCGGACGATGCGCACGTGGCTGTACTCAGTTTGCAGTACGGGCCGTGCCGCGGCCAACGAACCAGCCAGCAGTACCACACTCAGCATCCAGACACGGCGCATAGGCACCCCCTCCGTTTCCTCCCTATTAGATGGGCCGGGAAGAGGGGTGGTTGTGCTTCCCCTGCAGACATCCTCCCGCCTGCGGGCAGAGCAGTCAAGCGAAAACCAAAACCAGCAGGTCTCCGCTAGCCGGGCAGTTGCAGGCGCGCAATCAGTGCGCGGGCGCGCTGCCGGGCAATTTCGATAATGCGGTCATCGGCGGCGATGGTTTCGAGCAGGGGCACCAGGCGCGTGGGTTCCGGGAGAAGATTGCGGTTCAGGTCGGCTTCTAGGCGGAGCAGGGCGTCGTTGATGCCCAGCCGGTCGTAGCGCAGGCTGCGTTCCAGCGACTGCATGTGTTCTAGCTGTCGCCCCAGTCCTTCGAACAGCTTCAGCAACTGATTGGCTGTGGCATTCAGGGTGTAGTTGAAGCTGGTTTCGTGCGCCCGACCATCCGCTTCGTAGCGAAAGGTTTTTGTGCCGAGATGCGCAATGCGGCGTTTGACGTCCAGTTCCAGGCCCTCGAAGTAGTTCAACTGGGCGGCCAGCTCAAACAGTTTGTGGGTGAGCTCCGGGCTGATTGTGAAGGGCCGCGGCAACGGTTCATCGTCGAGCCTGCGAATGTCGAAACTGGCGGAGCCGTCGGCACGAATGCGCAGCTCGACGAATTCTGGCGAGCTGTTCTTGAACACTTTGCGGAAGACCAGCACCGCCGTGTCCTGGGTCGCCACGGAAGCCGCCAGTACGAGGAGAAGTCCAGCGGCCAGGAACCCGGTCTGTAGCCCAGTCCTCATCGTGCGGAGGGGGTCCGGCGGCGCGAGCTGAAACCGGGCGCCTTCTGCCCCTCGGTGGCGCGCGTGGCGTTGCGCAGTCGCTGCCGTGCCTGGCCAAGGTAGATGTGGCAGAGCGCCACGGCCAGCGCATCGGCGGCGTCGGCGGGTTGCGGGAGCTGTTCCAGTCCGAGCTGGGCGCGCACCATCTGCTGCACCTGCTGCTTGCTCGCGTGGCCGTAGCCCGTCACGGAATATTTTACTTCGCGCGGCGAGTAACTGTGCACCGGAACCCCGTTCTGCGCCGCGGCCAGCAGAACGACACCGCGCACCTCGGCAAGCCGCAGGGCCGTGCGCAGGTTCAGCGCCGCAAAAACGGATTCCAGGGCCACGACATCGGGAGCATATCGTTTCACCAGCCGGGTGACGAGAGAATGAACCGCACGCAACTGGGTGGAGGGGTCGCCGTTGGCCCCGTGCGGCGCTCGCTCCGCACCGAACTGCACGATACGACAGTGGCGACCGTCGGTTTCGATCACACCGTAGCCGGTCGTTCCGGCCGCTGCCGGATCCAGTCCCAGAACGCGCATGCGCGGCTCTCCTGCCGCCGCTAGTGTACTGGTGCGTGCCGTGGCCGGCCAGCAGAAGTTGGTGTGCGGTGCAGAATCGGAAACCGGGACGGCTGCCCGCGGCGCGCTTTGACGGACCGCGTCGGCTACGGACCTAGTGGGCGGCCACCGCTTCCTGGATCTCGCTCTCGTCAATGTCAAAGTTGGCGTAGACGTGTTGCACGTCCTCGTGTTCCTCGAGGGCTTCGATCAGGCGCAGCATCTGCTGGGCGGTCTGGCCGGTCAGCTTGATGTAGCTCTGCGGGATCAGGGAGAGCTCCGCCGATGTCGGCTGGATGCCAGCGCGGGTCAGGGCTTCGCGAACGGCTTCAAACGCTTCCGGCGGGGTGAGGATTTCCCAGGAGGAGCCGTCGTCGCGCAGGTCTTCGGCGCCGGCGTCCAGAACAACGGAGAGGAGTTGGTCTTCGCTGGCGGCTTCTTTGGGTACGAGGATCTGTCCCTTCCGGCTGAACTGCCAGGCAACGCTGCCGGATTCGCTCAGGCTGCCGCCGTTTTTCGACATGATGTGGCGCACCTCGCTGACCGTGCGGTTCCGGTTCGTCGTGGCCACCTGCACGAGCACGCCCACGCCGCCCGGGCCATAGCCTTCGAACAGGGCTTCTTCGTACTGTTCGCCTTCCAGTTGTCCGGTGCCGCGCAGGATGGCCCGTTCGATGTTTTCCGCCGGCATGTTCTGGTTCTTGGCGGCTGCGATCGCGCTGCGCAGTCGCGGGTTCGAGGCCGGATCACCGCCACCCAGTCGTGCCGCAATGGTGATTTCGCGGATCAGTCGTGTGAAGATGCGGCCGCGCTTGGCGTCCTGCGCCGCCTTCTTGTGTTTGATGGTGGCCCATTTCGAGTGGCCTGACATAAGGGTTGCCTCGTTGCTGGAAGTGTTGCAGGAGCAACTCCGCGGCTCTTGCCCTGTTAGTTTAGCACAGCCGGGCCGCTCACCCCAATCAAGAAAACGAACCTATGCAGAGCCCTCTACCCACCTCGCTGAGGTATACGCACTTACACGATCTCCTCGGATCGGCCGGCCGCGGCCCGGGGACCCGATCCGAGTACGCCCGCGTGCTGACGGGAGAAACCTTCGGGTGGTGCCGGGCGATCCCCTGGAGTTTTCGCGGGCCTGCCCGCGGTTGCCTCCCACGCAGCCTGGCGGTTACTTCCTGTGTCCCTTCGGGGCAGGGTCGCGCGCCGGCAGGGTCGTCCGAGGCATCTTGGACGATTCGCGGCATCCACAGCCGAGGTTGTAGCTTTCTCGGAATGAGCGTGATAGAAACAGGCCACAGGTCTCAGAGGCAGACCCGATGGCCATCATATGCTCCAGTGCCGGCTGCAAATACCGTGTTCCCGATCTGCTGGCGGCCGAAGGACTCTGCGTGCTGCACTTCACCCTGTCGCTGGAGCAGACCTGCAACGACCTGCGCCGGCAAACCGCGCTCGGTCAGGTTTCGCGTGAGCGCATCGAAGAAATCCACCAGTTCCTCCAGCAGCGCGGTGAGCTGCTGGCGCGCGTCTCCACGGCCGGGCTGGGCCTGAGTGACGAGATGAAGGCGCGCATCCTGGCCACCTTCCTCACGCTGATCAATCTGCGCGAGAATCTCGACCGTGTCACCGCGCGGCTCGCCACGAGCAAAATCCTTTCCTAGCCGACTCCGGAACGCGCAGTGCGGCCCGCGGTCTTCGGTGAGTTGTGCGAAGAAGAACGGGCCCGGTGCGTTCGCTCCCGATGCGGCTTCCCGCGGGTGGTGGGGTGGTGGCCTACTACCACTCGTTTTTCAGGATCGCTTTCGAGCCGTGATTGCCCGGCCCACTTGACGCCTCAGTCTGATCGGGTTGCGGAGCGTCGCTCGCGACGTGGCGATCGCGACTGTGGTTGCAAGATCCGGGCCAGGGCCACCGCGTTGTTCCGGCGTTTGTCCCTGGCCGCGAAGAGCAGGGTGACGGTGCCGTGCTCGCGTTCGAGCTGGCGCAGGTGCTCGAGCAGCGCCTGCTTCGACTTCAGCTCCTCGGCGTAGCGGCGCTGAAATTCCTTCCAGCGATCCGGGCGATGGCCGAACTGTTTTCGCAGGGCATGGCTGGGTGCGACCTCACGAAGCCACAGATCCACGCGGGCACGTGGCCGGGCCAGTCCGCGGGGCCAGAGGCGATCCACCAGCACGCGATAGCCATCGGTGCGCGCCGGCCTGTCATAGATGCGTTTCACGTTCAGCATTGGAGGCTCCCGGACCCTACGGGCCGAACCGCCGACTACCTCTGCCGGGCACCGTAGTCGTTGGCACTGGCCAGCCGTTCAAAGTGATTGAATACGAGCCGGGAAATCTCAGCCATCGTGCGTTCAGCGGCTTCGCCGTCGACCGCGTAGGTGGTCATCACCGAGATCGCATAGGGACGCGACTCCAGCAGCACGAGTCCGGAATCGCAACGGACTCCGGGGATTCCACCGGGCTTGTTGGCCAGCGGAACCTGAGCGGGCAATCCCGTGCGCAGCGGCGAGGGCTTCGGGTAGCTCAACAGTTCCATCACCTGCGCAGTGTGTTCGGCGTCGAGCAGTTGACCGCGGTAGAGACGCTCGAGCAGGTCGATCATTTCGCGGGGCGTGGAAAGGTTTTCGCGGCTGGCGCGGCCGGCGTCGGCATCCATCATGCGTCGTTGCAGCCGCGTGGCAGCCAGTCCGCTGTCGCGGAGCAGGGCATTGACCCGGTCCATCCCGAGACGGTCAATCAAGATGTTCGTGGCCGTGTTGTCGCTGAGCACGATCATCAGCATGGCTAGGTCGCGCAGCGCCAGCATCGAGGTGCCATCGCCGAACCGCTGCAGCACCCCGGAACCACCTGTCGTCTGATTTCGCCGAAGTTCGATGCGCTCGCTCAAGCGGATTCGGCCCTGCTGCGCCTGCCGGTACAGCTCGATCAGAATCGGAATCTTGATCGAGCTCGCCTGCGGAAACACCGTGTCGGCATTCACCAGAAACGTCTGGCCGCCCCGCAAATCTTTGACGGCCACACCCAGCACGCCATCGAAGTCAGCCGCCAGGCGTTCCAGTTTCTGCTGGAGTTTTTCGTTCAGAACGACCACGAGCGGATTGGGTGGTGCCGACTGCCCTGATCCGGGGGTGGGCATCAGCAGGAGTCCACAGAGCCACAGGAAAAGGGCCGGTTTGGGTTTCCGGAAACTCGTTGCTTTCTGCATTCGACACCTCCGGCGCACGGGGGATTTTCAGGCACAGTTCGGCTAGGCACCGATGTAGCGCGCATACAGCGAGCGCGCCACGGCCGGGTCGCGCGTGCCTTTGATGATCGCGCGCCCATCGGCGAACACCGTCAGCTCGTAGGGCGCGACGGAAAACCGCAGCAGGAATTCGTTCCCGCGGATGCTCGCCGCCACTCCGGCCAGGCGGTGACTCAGCGCGGCCAGGTCCAGCCGGCGCGTGCGCTCGTGAATCTGCACCGAATCGCGGCCACACAGTGTGATGTGCGGTTGTGCGGTTCCCTGCAGGTGGCGGAACTCGCGATGCACGCAGACCGCGCAGTCGGGATTCCGCGGCAGCCGCAGCGTCTGAAAGCGGCCCTCCCAGACGTCGCAGGCGATCAGTTGTGCGAAGCCGGCTTCCGGCTCCGAGGCTCCGACCAGCAGTCGCACGGCGGCGGCGGCTTCCAGCGCCGCAATGGCGCTGACCGCACTGTTCAGCACACCGACCGTGTCGCAGGTCGCTTCGTGGCCCAGGCCCGCGCGCGCCTCCACCAGACAGGCCAGACAGGGACCGAGACCAGGACGGATCGTCAGGGTCAGGCCGTAGCTGCCGACCACGGCCGCGTAGATCCAGGGCCGACCCGCCTGCACGGCGAAGTCGTTGATCAGCCAGCGCGTCTCAAAATTGTCTGTGCCATCGAGAATCAGGTCCACACCGCCGAGCAGGGTTTCGGCATTTCGGGGCGTCAGGTCGGCAACTACACCCTCGACGGCCACGCCGGAATTGATCGCGCGGAGTTTGCGCTCTGCAGCGACAGCCTTGGGCAGCGACTGGAGCGCGTCGGATTCGTCAAACAGGGTCTGGCGCTGCAGATTGGAAGGTTCGACGAAGTCGCGATCCACCATGCGCAGCCGTCCGAGGCCGGCGCGCACCAGCAGCTCGGCCACCGCGGTGCCAAGCGCGCCACAGCCGATCAGCACCGCCGACGAAGCCAGCAGCTTCTGTTGCCCTGGCTCGCCGATCGGAGCGAAGAGGATCTGCCGCGAATAGCGTTCCTGCCAGTCCGGCTGCATGGACGATGACGCGTTGCGCCGCGCCCAGCAAACGCGCCCCTTTATTATGATAGCTTGGAGTGGAACGGGGCAGGCAACGAGAGGCAGGGCAGACCCGTTCTCAACCATTGCGCATGAGCGGGCAGAGCGGTGCCAAGGGCTGGCTGGGCAGGAATGTGCCGGGCGTGTGCGTGCTCGCCGGACTGCTGGTGGCGGCCGGAGCCCATGCGCGGCCCGATGGGCAGCAGCCGGGGCCTGCGCTCGAACAGCAGCCCGTCGTCAGCGTTCGCGTGGTCACCGAAGCAGGCGAACCGATCGCTGAAAATCCCGCCGAACTGCCGCTGCAGCCCGGCCAGCCGTTTTCGGCACAGGCGGTGCGCGAGAGCATTCAGACGCTCTATCGAACGGGTCTCTACCAGACCCTTCGCGCTGAAGCGGTGCCGCTCGATGCCGGCCTGCGCGTGGATTTCGTCGTGGCGTGGAATTTCTTTGTGAACCGGGTGGACGTGCAGGGGTTGCAGCCACCGCCCACCCTGGCGCGCGCGCTGACGGCGATGCGCCTGAACCTGGGCGAACCGTTCCGGCAAAGCGGGCTCGAAGCGGCGCTGGACCGGTTGCGCGCCCTGCTCGAAGAGGAGGGCTTCTACCAGGCCAAAGTGCAGTACGTGCTCCGGCCCCACGCCGAGACGCGGCAGATGGATGTCCTCGTGGAGGTCGAGCCGGGCGAACGGGCTCGCCTGGGAACGATTGCCCTGGAAAATCAGACGGAATTTGCCGATCGCTGGCTGCTCGGGAAAGCCGATCTGGAACCCGGTCAACCCCTGCAGGCCGTGCGGCTGGAGCGCGCGGCACGCCGCATCCGTGAGGCGCTGGTGGGGGAAGGACACCTGAGCGCCCGGGTGAACATTCGCCGCGGCACGTACAACCAGGAAAAGAATCTGCTGCCGCTGACCCTGGAAGTCATCGCTGGACCGCGCGTGCGTGTGGAAGTCGAAGGCGCCCGGATCCGCCGCAGAGAGCTGCGCCGCCTGTTGCCGATCTTTCAGGAAGGCTCGGTGGATGCCGACTTGCTTCGGGAAGGGGCGCGCGACCTCCGCGACTACCTGGAAGGGCAGGGCTACTTCGATTCCCAGGTGGACTACACCGTCGGCAGCTCGGAAGAAAACGGCGTCCAGATGATCACCTATCACGTCGAACGCGGCCCGCAGCGGCGACTGGCCGGCATCGGGATTGAGGGAAACGAATTCTTCAGCGACGCTCTGCTGTTGAGCCTGCTGCGCATCCGGCCTGCCGGGTTTCTCGACCGCGGCCGGTTCAGCACCCGGCTGCTGAATGCCGACCGCGAAGCCCTTCAGGCGCTCTATGTGGCGAACGGGTTTCTCCAGGCCCGCGTGACCGCAGACGTCATACAGAATTACGGCGGCCGGGAAGGCGACCTGTTCGTCCGCTTCCACGTGCAGGAAGGGCCGCCCACGATCATCGGCGATGTGCAGATCCTAGGCAACGAGGCATTTTCCGACGAACTCCTGCTCGATCAGATCGAGACCCTGCCGGGTCAGTTCTATTCGGAGGCGAATGTGCAGCGGGCGCGGATGAACATCCTACGGCTGTATTTCGAGCAGGGGTTTGCCAACGCTCTGTTTTCCTATGAAGTGCAGCCGCTCGACAGCGGCGATCGCGTCCGCCTGATCTACCGCATCACCGAGGGCCAACGCCGGGTCGTGCGGCGCGTGCTGTTGGATGGATACCGCCACACCCGCCGCGGCGTGATTGCCCGCGAAGTGCTCCTGAAGCCCGGCGAGCCACTCAGCGAACTGCGACTGGTCGAAACCCAGCGGCGGCTCTACAACCTCGGGATCTTTCGCCGTGTCCAGATCGCGCCGCAGAATCCCGAAGGGAGCGATCCGGCCAAAACCGTGGTCGTGCTCGTGGAGGAAGCGCCGCGCTACACGATGGCCTACGGCGGCGGCTTCGAAGTGCAACGCCTGGGTGGCGGCGGGGAGCAGGACCCCACCGGCAGCGACTTCCGGTTCAGCCCGCGCATACTGTTTGAGATCAGCAAGGCAAACTTCGGCGGCCGCGCGCACACCCTGTCGTTTCGCTCGCGCGCGAGCGCCCTGCAGGGTCGTGCGCTGCTCAGCTATCTGGCGCCGAATTTTCTGGCCAACCCGAGCCTGAGCTTTGTGCTTACCGGCTTGGCAGACAAATCGCGCGATGTGCGCACGTTCAGCGCCACGCGGTACGAAGGTTCCCTGCAACTGAACCAGCAGGCCAATCCGATCACCTCGCTGTTCTACCGCTACTCGTTCCGGCGCGTGCTGGTGGATCCCGATTCGCTCCGCGTGCCCCCGGAACGCATCCCGCTGTTCAGCCAGCCGACCAAAATCTCTTCGCTCGGGGCCACCTGGGTGCGCGACACGCGCCAGGAAAATCCGGCCGATCCGATCCAGGGCACCTACAACAACGTGGACCTGAGCGTGGCCCTCGAATCGTTCGGCTCCAGCACCAGTTTCGTGCGCCTGTTCTACCAGAACTCTTCGTTCCACCCGCTCGGCCGGCGGCTGGTGTTTGCCCGCTCGATGCGCGTGGGCCTCCAGGAGCCGGTCGGCGACACCCGAACGACAGATATCCCGCTGCCGGAGCGCTTCTTCGCTGGCGGGGGTACCTCGCTGCGCGGCTTCGGGTTGAATCAGGCGGGACCGCGCGACCCCGATACCGGCTTCCCGATTGGAGGGCTGGCCCTGTTGGTGTTCAATCACGAGCTGCGGTTCCCGATGCGGCTGCCCTGGCTGGGCGGGCGCGTGGGTGGTGCCCTGTTCTACGACGCCGGCAATGTGTTCGAGCGGGCCAACCGGATCACCCTGCGCAGCACGCCGCGCGCGCCCAGCGATCTGAACTACTTCTCCCACACCGTCGGGTTCGGCTTCCGCTACCAGACGCCGATTGGCCCGGTCCGGCTCGACCTGGCCTACCAGTTGAATGCCGCCGAATTCAGCCGGGTAGAAAACGGCACACCGCGCCTGGAACGTTTGCCGCGGTTCCAATTTTTCTTCAATATAGGACCGATCTTCTGATGCGGCGCTTTCGTTGGATTTCGCTTGGCCTGGGGTGGCTGCTGCTGGTGGCCACCCAACAGGTGGTGGACCGCATCATTGCGCGCATCGGCGACGACATTCTGCTGCAGAGCGAGCTCGAAGAGCTGCGCGCCTTCCAGCAACTGATCGAAGGCCGCAGTGCAGGTCGTCCGGAGCTGTTCGAGCAGCTCGTCCGCCAGTGGATCGTGGTCACCGAAGCCGAAGCTGCCCGTTTCTCCCCTCCAGCCCCGCCGCAGGTGGAAGCCGCCTTCGCGCAACTGGCTGACTCGTTCGGTTCCCGCGAGACCTGGCAGGCGCGGCTGCGCGAGGCCGGCTTGACCGAAGCCGCCGTTCGCCGGCTGCTCGAGCGCCAGCTCCTGGTTTCGAGCTACCTCGACTACAAATTCCGCCCGGCGCTGACGATCGAGGAAAGCGAGATCGAGCGCTATTACCAGCAAGAGCTGATCCCGCAGATGCGCACCCGCCACCAGTCGCCTCCGGAGCTGGAAAGCGTGCGCGAGCAGATCCGCGAGCTGCTCGCGCAGCGGGAAATTTCGCGCCGCGCCACCCAATGGCTGGAAACAGCCCGCGCACAGCTGCGCGTGGAAATCCTGGACGCGAGCCTGACGCCATGAGCCGACGACTCCAGCAAAGCGCTACCTGGGGGCTCCGGCTTGCGGGCCTGTTGCTCCTGTTGTTGGCCGGTGCGGTGGCCATTCTGGTTCGCACGGGACTGGATGAGCGGTGGGCGCGCGGAGCCCTCGTGCGCCAGATCGAACGCCTGGCGGGTGGCCAAGTCGAGTTGCAGGCCTTCCGGTTCCGGGTGCTGGGTTTGCGGGCCGAGCTGCACGGTCTGACCATTCACGGCCGCGAGCCGATTGGCACGCCGCCGTTCTTCCACGCCGATCGCCTGGTGGTGGATGTGCGCATCGATTCGTTGGTGCGGCGCCAGATCTCGCTGGACGAAGTCACGCTGGACCGTCCGGCCGTGCACGTGCGGTTCGATGAGCAGGGCACAAGCAACATCCCCGCACCGCGCCTCCGCCGGCAGCCCACGCCCGGCAAACCGTTTCACGAACGTCTGTTTGAACTCGCCATTGACCGGCTCCGCGTCAACGAAGGCTACCTCCTCTACAACCACGTGCGTGTGCCCCTGGTGGCCGAAGGCGGCGGCTTCCAGTTCGCGCTGGACTATGAGCAGCCCGCCGACGCTGAGCCGCGTTACACCGGCCGCTTCGCCTGGAAGCAGTTCGTTGTTGTCGCGCGCCGCTATCTTCCGTTCCCGACCGACATCGCAGGAGAATTCACGCTCACCCGCGAGCGGTTTCTGCTGTCGCACCTGCGCTGGACGCTGCCGCATTCCGCATTTGTCGTCACGGCCAACGTAGAAACTCTGGCCCGGCCGCAGTGGCAGGTACGCTACGAGGGGCAACTGAATCTGGAAGACCTGCGAGAGATCCTGCGCAAGCCGAACTCCCCCAGCGGTCTGGTGGACCTGAGCGGGCAGCTCGACAACACCTCCGGCACGCTGAATCTGCAGGGACGCTACCATGCGCGCGGGATCACCCTGCGCTACACGTGGTTCCATGCGGGCGGCATCGAAACCCGTGGTGAGTACCGGCTGGCCGACGGGCGCATCCTCGTGCCCGAGTTCGAAGCCCGAGCACTGGGCGGCGTGATTCACGGCCGGCTGGAATTCACCTTGGCCGACCAGCGCTTCCGCGTCACCTCACAGGCGCGCGGCATGAGTGTGGCCGAAGTGCTGGCGGCGGTCGACAACCCGACGCTGCCCGTCGCCGCACTCGGCTGGCGCGGCAGCATGGACGTAGACGCGGAAACCACCTGGCTGCGTGACTTCAAAAGCGTGGAGTCCCGCGGTATTTCCATCTGGGCGCCGCCGGTCGTTCCACCGGAGGCCGGCCGGCCGGTCACCGCCCGGCTCCATTACCACTACGTGATGGATCAAGACGCGGTCGAGCTGTACCAGAGCGAAATCTCCACGCCGGAAAGCGTGCTCACCTTCGATGGACGCCTGGGTCAGGCCGGCAGCGCGCTGCGCGTGGAGTTCCGCACCGAAGACCTGCAGCCCTGGAACGATTTCATCTACGCCTTGCGCGAGCCGGGCACCGAGCGCGTGCCGATTCTCGGGCGCGTGCGCTGGAACGGCCGCGTGACGGGACGGCTGGGTCATCCCACCTTTGCCGGACACCTCCGCGCCACCCGCGCCGCATACGGCACTCTGTTGTGGGACGAGATCGAAGGCCACCTCAACTATTCGCCCGACGGGTTCCGCCTGGTCCAGGCGCGGGCGCGTCGCGGCGAGGCGGCTGCGGAGTTGGAGTTCTGGCTCGAGCTGGACGACTGGGAGTTTCGCCCGGAGCACGAGTGGGGCGCAGAAGCCAACCTGGTCCGCGCGTCCACCGACGGACTGCAGCAACTGTTCCACACCCGCTTCCCGGTGCACGGTCTGCTCACGGGCCAGTTCCGTCTGCGGGGCACGCGCCGGGATCCGGAGCTGACCGGGCTGGTGGACATGGCCGACGTGACGGCCTGGGGCCAGGTGCTGGAGCGCGTTCGTGGCCAGCTCACCGTGCGCAAAGATGAACTGCGTGTGGCCAACGCCGAACTGCGCATTGGCCGCGGACGCATCACGGGCGATCTGCTCTACCGCCTCCGCGAGCAGATCGTCGAATTCGATGTGGCCGGGGCCATCGTGCCGGTCGAACGGATCCAAGCGGTGCAAACCGAGCGACTGCCGCTGGGCGGGGAGTTGAGCTTTCAGTTGCGGGGACGCGGCCCGCTGCGCGCGCCGCAGGGTACCGGTTCGGTGCGGATTGTGAATCTGACCGTGGGGGAAGACGTCCTGGGCAGCCTGCAGGCCAGTTTGTCGGCCGACGGCGAACGCGTGGACGTGGTTTTGGAATCCTCGCTGCCCGCCGGCCGAATCTCCGGCCGGTTGGCCATGACCCTGAGCGGGGACTATCCGATGCAAGGCGATCTGACGGTCGAAGGGGTGGACCTGGATGCCTTCATCGAAACCGCCTTCCATCTCGGCGAGCTGACCGGCGACAGCCGCGTGGACGGCCGCTTCCACCTCTCCGGCCAGATGGCGCGACCGGAAACACTCGTCATCGAAGCCGATATCTCCCGGCTGGAGTTCGATTACCAGTATCTGCGACTGCGCAACGAGGGACCTTTGCGGTTCGCCTACCGCCGCGAGGAGATTCGCCTCGAGCAGGCTCATATCCGCGGACCGGATACCGACTTCACGCTTTCCGGCTTCGTGCGCTTCAGCGGCGACCGCACGCTCGACCTGCGCCTGAATGGTGCGGTCAACCTGCGCCTGGTCCGTGGCTTCGACGCGGACCTGGATGCCCGCGGAGTCGCCCAGGTCAACGGCGCCATCGAAGGCACCTTCACCAGCCCGCGCATTACGGGCCGCGTCTCCGTGCGCGAGGCTTCGGCCACCTATGGCGAGTTGCCCGTCGGGTTGAGCCACCTGAACGGCGATTTCCTTTTTGACCGCAGCCGCCTGGTCTTTGAAGGCGTGCGTGCGGAATCCGGCGGTGGCACGCTGCGGCTGGACGGCACGGTCAGCTACGGAGAGCGGCCGGTGCGCTTTGAAATCAGCGCGCGCGCCGAGCGCGTCCGCATCCGTTATCCGGAAGGCATGAGCTGGCTGGCCGGTGGCACGCTGCGGCTTGCCGGCACCACGCGCGGCGGCCTGCTCAGCGGCCGCGTGACGGTCGAGCGGTTGTTTATGTCCGAGGGACTCGATCTGACGGGTTGGCTTGTGACCTCTCCCGTCACCCCCCAGGCGCCGCCCACGACCTCCGGATTCCTGCGCAATCTGCAGTTCGACGTCGAGGCCTTTTCCACGCCCGACGCCCGCGTGGAATGGACCGGCGCGCGCTTTGAAAGCGAAGCCAGCCTGCGCGTGCGTGGCACCTGGGAACAGCCCATTCTGCTCGGCCACGTCCACCTGCTGAGCGGCGAGATGACGCTGCGGGGCAATCGGTATCGGGTCTTGCGTGGCGATTTGAATTTCTCCAATCCGTTCCGCATCAACCCGGACATCGACGTCGAAGCCCAGACTACCGTCCGCCAGTACGAAATCACATTGAACGTGACCGGCCGGACCGACAAACTCAGCCTGTCCTATCGTTCCGACCCACCGCTGCCGCCCAGCGATATCCTCACACTCCTCGCCCTGGGCCGCACGGGCGAAGAGACCGAGCTGCGCCGTGCCACGGCGGAGACGTCGCCGGAGCTGGGTGCGGGTGCGCTGCTCTCGGAAGCCATCTCCAGTCAGGTCACCGGCCGTCTGGAACGTCTGTTTGGCATCACCCGCTTTCGCGTGGATCCTTTTGTGGCCGCCACGGGCACGGAACAAAACGCCACGGCCAGAATCACCCTCGAACAGCAGATCACCCGCGACCTGACCATCACCTATGTGACCAACGTCAGCTCGGCACAGGAGCAGATCATTCAGTTCGAATACAACATCACGCGGGATCTCGCCATCGTCGCCCTGCGCGACCAGAACGCGACCTTTGGCTTCGACATCAAATTCAAACGCCGGTTCGATTGACGCGCCTGCCCGACGGATCCGCTTCGAGCCCCCGGCGCGAGGCCCGCACCGCACGGGATTTTGCCGGTCTTCGCGAGCGCCCCGTTCTGTGCCCCCACGTTTCTGCCGGAACCACCTCCGCCGCGGCGTGCGGTCGGCACGCGCCGTGGCGTCTGCAGGGTCGGTGTGTTACCTTTTCTCGGAGTTTCAGACGGGGTCGCCGCAGAACGACCAGCCGGGTGCAGGGTTTCTACGGCTGGAGGTTTCCATGAATGACCATCTGCTCCATTGGCGCTCAGAGTTCCCGATTCTGGAGCGCACCACGTATCTGATCAGCAATTCGCTGGGCGCCATGCCGCGGGGTGTGACAGCCAAGCTGCAGGAATATGCGGAACTGTGGGCCACGCGCGGCGTTCGTGCCTGGGAAGAGGTCTGGTGGAATCTGGCGGCTGACGTCGGCGCGAAGATTGGTCGTTTGATTGGTGCCCCGCCGGGTACCGTTTCCGTGCACCCGAACGTGACCACCACGCAGGCGGTCATCAGCTCCTGTTTTGATTTCACCGGGCGCCGGAACAAAATCGTCCTTTCGGACTGCGAATTTCCCTCCTTGCTGTACTTCTACCGCGCGCAGGCCGCCCGCGGCGCGCGCATCGAAGTGGTGCCCAGCGAAGACGGTCTGCGACTGCCGCTCGAAACGTTCCTGGCGGCGATCGACGAAACCACGCTGCTCGTGCCGGTCAGCTACGTGCTGTTTCGCAGCGCCTGCCTGGTGGATGCACGGGCCCTGATCGAGCGCGCCCACCGCGTCGGGGCCTACGTCGTGCTCGACCTGTTCCAGGCTGTCGGCACCGTGCCCGTGGATGTACAGCAACTGAAGACCGATTTTGCCGTCGGCGGTGTGCTGAAATGGCTGTGCGGCGGTCCCGGAGTGGCGTACCTGTACGTGCGGCCGGATTTGCAGGCGCAACTCCGGCCGACGTTTACCGGCTGGTTCGCCCATCGCCGGCCGTTCGATTTCGACGTGGGGCCCATCGAGCTGCGCGACGATGCGTTCCGTTTCTTGAACGGCACGACCAACATCCCGGCTCTCTACGCCTGCCAGCCCGGACTGGACATCGTGGCCCGGGTCGGCGTGGAAGCGATTCGGGCTAACTCCCTTCGACAGACGGCACGGTTGTTCGAGGGAGCGCGCGCACGGGGCTGGCGCGTGCACACCCCGCTCGACCCGGCCGAACGCGGAGGAACCGTTTCCATCGCCTGTCCGCATGCGCGTGAAGTGGAACGTGAGCTGCTCGCTCGGGACATCCTGGTGGACTACCGGCCGGGTGCCGGGATTCGCCTTTCGCCGCACTTCTACAATCGCGACGAGGAACTGGAGTACGCACTCGACCAGATCGAAACCATTCTGCGCACCGGCGCCTGGCGACGCCACACGGCAGCGGAGGTCGCCGGCTCGACGGCCCAGACCGATTGATTCGCACCTGCCATGTCCCACCGCACGTTCACAGCCGAGGAAATCCGCATTGGCACTTCGGGCTGGAGCTACGGCCACTGGCGCGGGCGCTTCTATCCTCCTGCGCTCCCTGCCCGCCAGTGGCTGGCGTACTATCAGAAGCGATTTCCCACCGTCGAGCTGAATGCCAGTTTCTACCGCCGCATCCGGCCGGGGACCTGGTCTCGCTGGCGGCAACAATCGCCTGCGGGATTCCTGTGGGCCGTGAAGGCGCATCGGGAGATCACGCATCAGACGCGGTTGCAGCGGCGCACGCCGTTGCAGCGGTTTCTGCAGTCGGTGGCCGCGCTGGGCGATCGGCTGGGCGTCATCCTGTTTCAGCTGCCCCCCAGCTTGCCCTTCGATGCCCGTGTGGTGAAACGTTTCCTCGGCTGGCTGCCACCCGGTCTGCGGTATGCTGTCGAACCACGGCATCGCAGCTGGTTTGCAAAGCGGCCGCTGGCGCTGCTGCGCCGCCAGGGCATTGCCCTGTGCATGGCCGATTGCGGCGAACGTTTCCCTTCGGCACGGGTGGTCACTGCGGATTTTCTCTACGTTCGCTTCCACGGCCGTGAACAGCTCTACCGTTCGCGCTACACGCCGGCGCAGCTCGCCGTCTGGGCCCGAAGACTGGTGCGGTGGAAGAAGCCCGCGTTTGTCTATTTCAACAACGATTTTCACGGTCACGCGATCGCAAATGCACGCACGTTGCGCCAGCAGGTTCGCCGTCTGCTGCGCGCAGCTGCCGACGAACCCCGGCGCACGCGTGCGAAGCGAAAACGGCCGCGGAAGGTTCGGCGCGTGAGATGACGAGTTGGTTCCGCAACCGGCGCAGCAAGGTCAACGGCTCCGGGGCGCCACCGGCCGACTACGCGGCCCTGCGGCAGGCTATGGTGGAAGAACAGCTGGTCGCGCGCGGCATCTCAGATCCGCGCGTACTGGACGCTATGCGCACGGTGCCCCGAGACGCGTTTGTGCCGGAGGAAATCAGGCCGCTGGCCTACACCGACCAGCCGCTGCCCGTCGGGGAGGGGCAGACCATCTCGCAGCCGTACATGGTTGCGGTGATGACCGAAGCACTGGAATTGACCGGTGGTGAACGCGTGCTCGAAGTCGGCACCGGGTCGGGCTATCAGGCGGCCGTGCTCGCCCGGCTGGCACGCGAAGTCTTTACGATCGAGCAGCGCGAAGTCCTGGCGCGCGCGGCCATCGAACGGCTGGTGCGGCTGGGCCTTTCCAATGTGCACGTGCGCATCGGGGATGGCACACTGGGATGGCCGGAGCAGGCGCCCTTTGACGCAATCGTAGTCACGGCCGCGGCGCCGCGCATCCCACCCCCGCTGCTCGAACAACTCGCAGAAGGCGGCCGTCTGGTGATCCCGGTCGGCGACGAACACCAGCAGGAGCTCTGGCAGGTGCGCAAACACGGAACGCAGATCTCGACCCGGGTGGTGAATTACTGCCGTTTTGTTCCCCTGCGGGGCCAGTATGGATGGCCCGAAACAGAAGGTCAATGACTGCGCCAGCGCCGGATCTCTCTGTGGTCATCCCCGCCTTCAATGAAGAACGGCGGCTGGCCCGCACGCTGCCCCAGGTGTTTGCGTATCTCGTCGCGCGCGGCCTGCGCGGGGAAGTGATCGTCGTCGATGACGGCTCGACCGATGCGACCGCGCAGCTCGTGCGCCAGCTGGCCGCCCGGTTCCCGGAACTGCGCCTGCTGTCGAACCCGGGCAATCGCGGCAAAGGCTACAGCGTGCGCGCGGGCATGCTGGCGGCGACGGGGCGGCTGGCCCTGTTTACCGACGCCGATCTTTCGGCCCCCATCGAAGAAGCGGACAAACTGCTCGCTGCACTGGTGGACTACGATGTCGCGATCGGCTCGCGGGCGGTGGACCGCAGCCTGATTCTGCGGCATCAACCCTGGTGGCGCAAGCGTGCCGGCATTGCCTTCAACTGGGCCACGAAGCTGCTGAGCGGCGTTCCCTTCCACGATACGCAGTGTGGCTTCAAAGCGTTCCGACGCGAGCCGGCGCGCATTCTGTTCGTGCAGCAGCGCATCGAGCGTTTCGGATTCGACCCGGAAATTCTCTTCCTGGCGCTGCGACACGGTCTGCGCGTGATCGAGGTTCCCGTGCGTTGGTCGCATGATCCGGACAGCCGCGTGCATGTGATCCGGGACGGGCTGCGCATGGTGGTTGATTTGCTGTGCATCCGGATCCACGCATTTCTGGGCCACTATCCCCGTGTGGAACAGGGTCCCGGCCGGCATTAACTTCATTATGCAAAGTACTTGACAAACTGAAACCCAAATGCTACCCTCCCCTCGTGTCGGCCCAACCCCGCAACCTGCACCGTCGACTCCATGTGGCGTTGCGACCCGGCGGCAGCCGCCGCTGGGCCCGCGCACGCGCGCTGCCCGAACCGCTCGGCTACGGATTCGCGCTCGATGCGTTGCGCCGGCTCGTCCGCGCTGCACCCTCCTGCGGCATCGGCACCCTAACCGTGCTGGGTTGCTCGGTGCGCATCTGGCAGCTGCCGAGTGCCGAGGCGGAATTCCTGTTCGACCTGCTGCGCGAATTTCTCCGGGAAGAAGCCCCACGCTGGGCGCGTCGGGGGATTCGTTTGGAGGTCATCGGCCGGCGCGACCGGATTCCGCACGGGCTGCGCCAGGCCATCGCGGAGGCAGAATCGGCCACGAGCTGTGGCGACCGACTGCGCTTCCGACTGGCCGTGGATTACTCGGCCCGCGAAACCCTGCTGCGCGCCGCTTGCCGGTTGTACACAGCGTTGGAAGTTTCCCCGCAGGCTTTCGGCCAGTGGCTCGCCGGCGGCGCACGCCGAGAACCGGTCCCTGACGTGGACCTGCTGATCGGCACCGGCGGCCGGCCGTGCCTGGATGATTTCCTGCTGTGGGAATCGGCCCGCGCCGAGCTGTATTTCACCCCCAAGCTCTGGCCCGATTGTACGCCGGAGGATTTGCGCAGTGCGGTCGCGTGGCATTGTGGTTCGCCCGAGCCCCGGCTGCCTACGTTGGCTTCGGTCGCAGCGGACTGAGCCGGGCCGTGCTCGTCAAAGTGCGCGCCGCCGCGCCATCGCAAAGGCTTTGCGCAGCACCCGCAGCGCCGTGGGCGTCAGGTGAAACTGGTCGAGCTCAGCTTCGGCAGCAAAGGCAACGTGGGTGACATCGCCCCCGGCCCGCGGCGCGCCCTCCGGGGCTTCGCAGAGATAATCGAGGATGACGTAATGATAGCGGGGGCGGGGCCGGTGGGCCGAAGGCGACCGGCCGGGCTCGGGCTCGGGAAAAATGCGCTCGAAGACTTCGATCAGCTCGAGCACACGGACGTTCAGGCCAGTTTCCTCGCGCAGCTCGCGACGCACCCCTTCCTCGAGGGTTTCGCCCAGTTCCAGCAAGCCGCCCGGGATGGACCATTGTCCCTTCAGTGGTTCCGAGCCGCGGCGAATCAACAGGGCTCGGTCGTCGCGGATGACCACCCCGCCCACGCCCACCACCGGCCGATCCGGGTACGCGCGATTCTTCTGCATTCCCGCCGGCTGTCCTGGGGTTGCTTGACAGCCGCGTTCTATAATACGCTCGCGGGGAGGCGAAACGAACTTTCCCGTGGGAGGCTTGGCCGTGGTGAAGTGTCCTGAATGCGCTGCGGTGCTCGATGTGGATGAAGGCGAAGTGGAAGAAGGCGAGATCCTCTCCTGCCCGGAGTGCGAGGCCGAGTTGGAGGTCGTGCAGACGCATCCCGTGCTACTGAACGTCGTCTCCGACGAAGACCTGGACTTCGACGAGGAGGAAGAGGAAGAAGACGACGTAGAAGACTTTGACGAGGATCTCTACGAGGAGGAGGAAGACGAAGACCGGTAGCCATTACTTTGTGGTCGCATCCGTCCGGCATCTTTTCCTGCCTTTCCGCCATCGTACTGTCCAGAAGACGATTTCGCTGAGCTTCTTTCGGTGGGAACGGTTCGGTCGTTCGGTTGTGTCCACAGCATACGGAGCGAACGAAGCGGCCCGGTGGGGAAGCAGCGAAACCGACCCGGCACGGACGTCAGCTCAGGCGGAGGAGAAGGAAAGTTTTCTCGGACGGAAACGCCGAGCAGGGAGGAAGGTCGTGAGAAAGCCGCTGCAGGTTCTGGGGCTCGTTTCTCTGGTTACGTTGGGGGTGCTGGTTGGCGTGGCGCAAGAACGCAAGCTGCGCACGGTCCGCGGCAGTGTGGTGGACCGGGACGAAAACCCCGCGCCCCGCAGCATCGTCTATCTGAAAAACCGCCAGACGATGATGGTGCGCACCTATATCGCCGACCAGGAGGGCCGGTACCGGTTCAGCGGGCTGGACCCCAACGTGGACTACGAAATCCATGCGGAACGGGGCGATCTGACCTCTGCCAAGCGCACCATCTCCGGTCTGGACGGGCGCCAGGAAATCGTCATCCAGCTCAAACTCGACAAACAAAAATCCTCCCAGTAACCCTCTTGTCCTGCGAACGACGACCGGCAGCACGAGCGGTTCCGGCCGGGGCACCGTCGCCCCCGTGCGACTCAATCTGCGGCCACCGGCGCTGCCCGCACCGGTTCGGTGCCGTTTTTGCGGCCTGGTTTGAGATGGCGCTAGAGGGAGACCTCGCGCAGCCGCCCAGTGTGTACGTCGTAGATGTACCCGCGGGCCTGTAGATCGCGCGGCAGGAAGGGATGGGTGCGAATGCGGTGCACCTGCTCGGCCACGCTCTGCTCCAGGTCGGTGAACACATGGAAGCGGAGTCCGCTGGCGTCGTGCCCGGTGGCCTGTTGCACACGTTGACGCAGCTCATCTTCACTGAAATTCAGCATCCCGCAATCGGTGTGCTGGATCACGACTACAGCCCGGGTCCCCAACAACTGCGTCGATAGAATCAGCGATCGCAGCGCGTCGTCGGTGATCAGTCCGCCGGCGTTGCGGATGATGTGTGCGTCGCCGGTTCTGAGTCCCAACAGCGCCTCCACTGTCAACCGTGCGTCCATGCACGCCACGACGGCCAGCTTCTTGGCGGGCGGGCGGGATAGCTCGCCCAGACGAAACGATTCCGCATACCGCCGGTTGTTTTCCAGCAGCTCGTCGAAAATTGCCATGGAGGCCTCCTAGGATTGAGTTCAGGATGGGTGCGCTAGCGCGATCCCGACCGTTTTGTTGGAGCGCGCATCCGCCGCGCGCCAGCGTTGGCCCGCTCAGTACTTCGGGACGGAGGGATCCACCTGGTCCGACCAGGCCAGAATGCCTCCTTTCAGGTTCCACACCTTGCGGAAGCCGGCCTGGCGCAGGAATTCGACGGCTTCGGCTGAGCGTTTTCCGCTGCGGCAGTGAGCCACGATTTCACGCGAACTGTCCAGCTCGTGAATACGTCGCGGCAGCTCGCCGAGCGGCAGCAGGTAACCGTTCAGGTTGCAGATCTGGTACTCGTGCGGTTCGCGCACGTCGAGGATGAAGAGGTCGTCGCCGCGCTCGAGCCGGGCTTTCAGCTCCCGCGGCTCGATCTCCGGTACGGTCGCGGTCGGTGCCGGCGCTTCTTCGCCGCGGATCCCGCAGAACTCCTCGTAGTCGATCAGGCGCGTCACCGTGGGGTGGGGTCCGCACACCGGGCACTCCGGATTCTTGCGCAGCCGCAGCTCGCGGAAGCGCATCGTCAGCGCATCGAACAGCAACAGCCGCCCGACCAGCAGCTTACCCCGCCCGAGGAGGAGCTTGATCGTCTCCATCGCCTGAATGGCACCGATGATGCCGGGCAGAACGCCCAGCACACCGCCTTCGGCGCACGACGGCACCAGCCCGGGCGGAGGCGGTTCGGGATACAGGCAGCGATAGCACGGCCCGTCGGGCAGGCCGAACACGCTCACCTGACCTTCGAAGCGAAAAATCGAGCCGTACACATTCGGCTTGCCCAGCAACACGCAGGCGTCGTTGACCAGATAGCGGGTGGGGAAGTTGTCGGTGCCGTCCACGACCACGTCATACGGGCGCAGAATTTCGAGCGCGTTCTCGCTGGTCAGCCGCGTCTCAAAGGTATCGAGCTGAATCTCCGGATTCAGCGCCTGCAGCCGTTCCCGGGCCGCTGCAAGCTTCGGGCGACCTACGTCGGCCGTACTGAACATGACCTGGCGCTGCAGGTTGGTGAAATCCACGGTGTCGAAATCCACCAGTCCGATCCGTCCCACGCCCGCCGCGGCCAGGTAGAGTCCCAGTGGCGCGCCCAACCCGCCGGTGCCGATCAGCAGCACCCGGGCCTGCTTCAGTTTCAACTGTCCCTCCAGGCCCACTTCGGGCATGATCAGGTGGCGGCTGTAACGCAGGATTTCTTCCTTGGAGAGCGTCGGAACCGCGACTGCCGCCGACGCCGCTGCGCCGTCGCTGCCGCCGGCGATCGAGGGCACAATGGTGATCTGATCGCCTTCCTGCAGCGGCGTGTTTTCCTTTTGCAGGTAACGGATGTCTTCATCGTTCACATAGACGTTCACGAAACTGCGCAACCGACCGTCTTCGGTGAACAGATGCCGGCGCAGCTCGCCATACTCGGTGGTCAGCCGATCGAGTGCGTCGCGCACGGTGCTGGCTTCGAATTCCACGCTTTCGCGCCGGCCGGCGTAGGGCCGCAAAGGCGTTGGGATGATCACTTTGACGGGCATGGTCGTCTCTCCTACAGATTAGGGTTGGGCTCCGGCCGTGGTCCTCACGTTTTCCTGCTTGAAGTGGCTGCGGTCGTCCGCCAGTCGCCAGCAGGTGAATTCCGGCTTTGCGCCGGTGCCGGCGCTGACGATCACATAGCTGTACCACGGCCAGGCGTGCTCGCGATCAAACGCACTCGGCTGCGCCGGGTGATCCGGATGGGAATGGTACCAGCCCACCAGCTCGAGCCACTGCTGCTGGGCAGCGCGTTCGGCGGCGCGGACGTCTTCCGCGGACACCACAAACCGGTTGCGCGGGGAGTCCTGCTGGCGATTGGGCAGGGGCAGCAGGGCGAGCACTTCACGCGCCTCGGTGTCGTCGCGTCCCAGCAGGGCCCCGCAACATTCCTGCGGGTACGTTTCGGCCGCGTGCCGGTGAATCTGCTCGACCAGCTCCGCCCGGATGCGCAGGGTGGACACGGCTCAGTCTTCCTCCCAGAATCGCTCGCTCAGGTACTTGTCGCCTGAATCCGGGAACACCGTAACCAGCACGGCGTGTTGGTCCCGCGGTAACCGGCGTGCCACCTGCACGCAGCCCTCGAGCGCCGCACCCGAGCTGACGCCCACCAGCAGCCCTTCCTCGCGCGCCAGCCGTCGTACCCAGGCGTACGCCCGCTCGGTGCGCACGGCCAGGTCGTCATCGGCCAAATGCGGGTCGTAGATGGCCGGCACAATGGCGGTGGCCATGTGCTTCAAACCCTCCAGCCCGTGAAACGCGGAATCCGGCTGCACACTGATGCACCGGATCGCCGGGTTCAGTTCCTTCAGCCGGCGCGTCACCCCGACGAACGTTCCGCTGGTGCCCAGCCCGGCGACGAAGTGGGTGATTCGGCCTCCCGTTTGCTCCCAGATCTCCACAGCGGTCGTCTGGTAATGGGCACGCCAGTTGGCCGGGTTGCTGTATTGATCCGGATAAAAATACCGGTCGGGGTCCTCCGCGTAGATTTCCCGCGCGCGGCGAATGGCTCCATCGGAACCTTCTTCGGCCGGTGTGATCACCAGTTCGGCGCCGTAGGCCCGCAGGATGCGCTTGCGTTCCGCAGAAGCACTGCCCGGCAGGCATAGCTTGACGCGGTAGCCCCGCGCCGCCGCCACCATCGCATAGGCGATGCCGGTGTTTCCACTGGTGGCGTCCAAAATCACCTTGCCCGGCCGCAGGGCGCCACTCCGTTCGCCTTCTAGAATCATGTTCAGCGCCGGCCGGTCCTTCACTGAGCCGCCCGGGTTGAACCACTCCGCTTTGACGTAGAACTCGACGTTGGTAAACTCAGCCACCACGCGACTTAGCCGCAGCAGTGGAGTGCCGCCAATCAGTCCCAGCACCTGCTGCCGTTCCTGCACTCCGACGCTGGTGCCATCGGTTCCGGGATGGCAGAACGTGTCATACATAACGGACTGATTCCGCAAACAATCGTGTGAAATAACGCCTTTGCCTTGCACCTGTTGTGAACAGTGCAGGTCCCTCAGAGCAATAGATACACAGGTTTCACCCGCGTTCCGAAGACAACATAGCATAGTTTACCAGAAAGACCCTACAAATAGTAGGGAATGAGCGCACCGGGCACCTCAAAGGGCAAAAAGGGCTTCTGAACAGTTTGACAGCCTGCCGGCGCAGTCCCTATTCTGAGTTACCATGTGGTACGTTGACAAGCGTTTCGATCCGGCTTGTCTGGAGGCACTGCCCGCACGGGGATTTTCCGTGCGGAGCACCGGGGGCGTGGTTCGTGTGGAAAAGTACGGCTGCGGTGCGGAGTTCCGTCGGAGTCCCGACGGCCGGCTCCAACTCACACACCTGCCGGCGATCATGGTGAACGGTCAGTTCACCCGCCTCTGGGATGCCGGCTACCAGAAATTCTTGCTCACCGACGACGGTCGCAAACTGCCGGCACTGGCTGAGCAGCTTACCCACCTGCGCCGGTTCAACGAAGAGCTGCGCGCGGCGCTGGGTGTGCCCACCTACTACAACGAAGCGATTGGCTCGACCTGCCATCTCAGCGCCTATGACCGCGTGCGCGGCCGGCGTGGCGCCCAGCCGGAAGAATCAGTGGGCGCGAAAATGCGATCCGACCACTGAGCCGGGCGCACCGGCCGCTCGGTGCTCGCGCGTGGTGTGACGGTCTGGTTTTCAGCAAGACGGGGGTGTCGTCAGGCGATTTGGGGCGCGCAGGGTCGGCGGGGCGTGTGCGGACTGCACTCAGGTGCCGCTTGCCTGATGCTGGAGGGCCCGGCGCAGGCTTTCCAGGTCAACGCGATGACGACTCACTTCGACCGGGCCGGCGAAAATCACGGGCACGTCTTCCGTGTAACGATCGCGCAGCACGGGGTCGGAGTCCACATCCACCACGCGCAACTGTGCGCCCAACTCGGCCAGCACGGGCTCGAGGCGTGCCCGCGCCACTTCGCACAAATGGCAACCGTTCCGCGTCAGTAGGGTCACCTGCCTGCGGTCTGCCAACGCAAGTCGGCCCAGTTCCGTGCGCACGAAGATGTCTCCACCGGTGGCAGGCCGCAGCCAGCCCTGCGCCACCATCCGGTCCACTTCGTCCAGGAGGGCTCCCTGCTGTTCCGGCCGATGGCCTCCGAGCATCTCGAACATCGCGTGTAGATCCAGCCGTTCGCTGCTGAGTGCGTCGAACAGTTCCAGAATCTGCCGCGCCAATGCGCCGGAAGGGATCATGGCTTCACCGTGTAGTACCGTCGGAAGCCGCCCATATGCGGATAGAACGCCTGGGCCCGGTACAGCTCGGCAATCTGTCGGATGTGGCCCAGGTCGTGAAACGCCCATTCGTGCAGCAACTCGCTGAGTGTGAACTCTCCGATTTCGGAATGCTGGCCTCGCCGCGCAAGTGCGGCATCGGGCAGGGCCCGCAGCAGCCGCAGCGTGGCTTCCCGTTCCTGGTGAAAGCGACGCAGATGTTCTTCCGCGCGACCGGAGGAATAGTCTCCCCGACGGTAGGCCTCTTCCTGATCGTAGCTGGCAATCGCCGGCAACTCCTGCTCGGCGATGAGCTGGACGCGGCCGCGGAACACCCGCTCGATGTCCGTCAGGTGCGCCAGCACTTCGCTGACCGACCACCGCTGTGGCGCTGGCTTCAACTGCATCTGCTCCGGAGTGGCGGCTCGCAGAATCTTCTCCAGCACGGTGGGAGTCTCAGCCAGTACGGCCAGCGCGGGCCCGCATTCGGCTGTGTTCATTTTCCCCTCCTCGGATTACCTTATCATGTAACCTGCTCGAGTCAAAAAGCGCCAGCCGGTGCGCACGCGCGTCTCCCCAGATTCGCGTCGGCAGGGCGCCCTGGGCCGGCCGTTCCCCTGGGTTCCCAAAACGCACACAAAAGGGGAAAATACCAGCGGAGGAGGCGCTGGCTGATGGCGACCGTCGTGGCCCTGCTCGATGACCTGTTCTTCCGCGCCCGCGTGCAGGAGACGGCGCGGCACGCGGGCCTCGCCGTTGAGTTCGTGGCCACGGCCGAGGCGCTGGCCGAGCGTGCGCAACGAGCGCCGGCCCGGCTTTATTTGATTGATTTGAACGCGGGCGGTGACCCTCTGGAGGCCATCGCCAGGCTTCGTGCGCATGACCCCGGGGCTGCCGTGATTGGTTTCTTGGCGCACGTGCAGACCGAGCTGGCCGAACGCGCCCGCACCGCCGGCTGCAGCGCGGTGCTACCGCGCTCCCAGTTTACCCGCGAGCTGCCCAATCTGCTCCAGCGGGTGGGGGACAGAAACGCGTCATGACCAGAACGCGCCTCGTTTGGCTTGCCGCAATCGCCCTGATGACGCTTTCTCTGCCGGCAGCGCCGGCTCCACAACAGGGCCAGCCCGGTAGCGAGGTCAGTCCGCTCGCAGCACTGACCTCGGCGCTGCTGGCGGCCTGCCGGCAGAACGAGTCGCTTTTCCTACCCTACTTGACCGAAGCGAACCGCGCGGCCTTCCGCGAGCTTCCCTCCGGGCAACGGACCAACTTGATGCGTCGGCTGGTGCGGCTGGAAGCGCCCGGCCGCCCGCACGTGGAGTACACGCCGGGCGGACAAACCCGCATCACCTGCGACACCGAAACCGCCGCGGCTGTACTGCGGCTCGGCCCGGAGCGCACGGCCGAGAATCTTGCCTTCATTCCCCTGGAAGCCGGCGATGCGCAGCACACTGTGATCGGCATGGTGCGGGAAGGCGGCGGCTGGCGGATTCTCTCGCTCGGCGTGCTGCTGCTGGATATCCCGCAGCTCCGCGAACGCTGGGCCGAGCTCGAGCTGGAAGAAAAAGAGCGTGCGGCCATTCTTTTACTGCGCCGCCTGCGCGATGCCATTGCCACCTATCGCACGGCCTTCGGACGTCTGCCGGAATCGCTGGGGCAGCTTGGTCCTTCCGCCGATGGTCAGATTGCCCCCGAAGCAGCGCAATTGATCGACGCCGAACTGGCCACCGGCGAAAAAGATGGCTACCGCTTCCGCTACCGCATCCTGCCAGCCGCGGAGGCGGGCGGCGAACCCACGTACGAGCTGGCCTGCGCGCCCGTCCAGTATGGCGTCACGGGTCGCCGCTCGTTTTACCTGGACGCCGCCGGCACGCTGCGTGGCGGAGATAAACGGGGCGCCATCGCCACGGCGACCGACCCGCGCATCGAGCCGGCAACCCGTCCCTGAGCGCAGCTTGCTTCGGCGCTTGACCCGCCTGTGGCCAAACGCTACCTTCAGGGGGACGCGTCGCATGCCAGAACCCATCCAATCGCCTCCGTCGCCCCCGAAGCTAACGCGCGGGGAACTGAGCCGCCTTGGGCACGTCCTGATGCGCACCGTCAATCTGCTGCGCCGGACGTTTGCCCAACTCCTGCTGGTCAACGACGAGCGCAAGCTGGAAATCTACAAGGGGGTTTTCCGCACCGCAGAGATTGCCGATTTGAATTACTGGCTGGAAATCCTGTTCTCCATCGGCATCGCCACACTGGGCTTGATCATGAACAGTCCGGCCATCGTCATCGGCGCGATGCTGCTCTCCCCGCTGATGGGCCCCATTATCGCCAGCGGGCTGGCGGTGGCGCTCGGCGATTTCTACCTCGGCATCCGTGCCCTGCTGAATGTCGTACTCAGCTCGCTCGGTTCGATTCTCCTGGCTGCACTGATCACCTGGATTCTGCCGTTCCGCAGTCCCACGAATGAAATTTTGAGTCGCGTGCAGCCGACCTTGCTCGACTTGGCCGTGGCCGTGATGTCCGGGATGATCGGCGCCATCGTGGTCTGTCGCGGCGGGCAGGGGGGTGGTGTCACGGCCATTCCGGGGGTGGCGGTGGCCGTCGCCCTGATGCCACCGCTCGGGGTGGTCGGGTTCGGAGTCGGCATCGGTTGGGACTGGCCGATCATTCGCGGCGGAGGCCTGCTCTACCTGACGAACCTGGTGGCGATCATCTTCAGCTCCTTCCTGGTCTTTTTCAGCGTGCGGATGGATACAGACAGTCTTCGCCGCCGGATCAACGAGTGGCTGGAGACAACCGAAAAAGATGAACAGCTCTACGAGGCCATTCAGCGCACGCCTTTGCGCAGGTTGCTGGGGCGCGTGGGCACGTTGCCCCGACGCATCGCCGCGCTGCTGATCTTCCTGGCCATGGTGGCTGTGCCGCTGGGCCGCACCCTGAATCAGCTCCGCGAAGAAGCCAACATTCGCCGCATCATTCTGGACGAGCTGGGCCGGACTTTGCGCAGTGAATATCCGGAAACAGAAGTTGTGCATCAGGAAATCGAAATCCACCCGAGCCATGTGCGCGTGGGCATCACCGCGCTGTTCTCGCAGCACTTTGCAGAGGACGCCCGGGTGCGTCTGCGCGAGCGGATCAGCTCGCGCATTGGCCGTCCAGTGCAGCTCTCGCTGTACGAAGTGGCCACCCGCGACGAGCTCCGTGCGATCGCCAGCACCGCAGGGAGTCGCCCGGGTTTGTCCGCCGAATCCTTCGACGCCATCCGGGAACGCTTATGGGAGCGCCTCCGTCCGGCCCTGACGACTGCCTGGCCGAACGAGCAGGCCCCGCTGGTCGGCTACGCCCTGGAACTTTCCTCGGAGTCAGAGGGGATCGTCCTGCAGTTGACCTACCTGGCGGAGCAGGACCTGGGGCCGCTCGGCGAGCAGGCCATGGCTCGCTTGCTGGGCGACCGCATTGGCACAAGCCACATCACCTTGCGCCTGGAACGCATCGCACCCACCTGGGACGTGACCCTCCCGCGCGGCAGCAGGACGCTCCCACCCGCCGCCCGGCAGTCGCTGGACAGGCTGGCCGAGATTCTCCAGCGCTTCCCGCGCATTCGCTGTGTCCTGCTGGCTGCTTCGGGCGCTGCCGAGGGTGGCGACGGCTCACCACCGCACAGGGCCGAGCAGGTCCGCAGCTATCTGATCAACCAGAGCAAAGTCGCCGCCGAACGCATCGAGCTCCGCTCGCATTCCGGGTCGGGGAACCGCGTACGCGTGCAGCTTGTCCTGCAGCCGTGACGGGGACGCCCGGTGCGCGGGCAGGGTTCTGCGCGTCGCGCGACTCCGTGATTCCGGTATAATCTTCCCGCACGCTTTCAATTGCCTGCGGCCACGGCAGGGCGCAGGACGGAGAGGGCTATGGCGCAGAATCGCGTACTTGCAGAACGGATGATTGTCGGTGAAGGATGGCTGATCGAACTGATGCGGCTGCTGGCCGCCAACCTGCTCATGGTGCTTTGCGCCTGGATCGTGATCCCGCTCGGCTGGACACCGGTGCCTATCACCGGTCAGACGTTCGGCGTGCTGCTGGTGGCCGTGCTGTTCGGTGCCCGCCGCTCCGCTGTAATCCTGACGCTGTATCTGCTCGAAGGCGCTGCTGGTCTGCCTGTGTTTCAACCCTTCGGCCTGCCTGGCCTGGCGCGCTTTGTGGGTCCCACCGCGGGCTATCTGCTCTCCTATCCGGCCGCGGCGTTTCTGACGGGGTGGCTGGCGGAACGGTGGAACGTCGCCGCGCCCGCACCGTCTTCGCACACCGACAGCGCGGCACGCGCCTGGAAGCAGAACCTGCGGTTGGTGCTCGCGCTACTGGCCGGCGAAGCAGTGATTTTCACGGCGGGCTGCGCCTGGATTGCCTGGGGCTTGGGACACGGCTGGAAGCTGGCGCTGCTGGGTGGCCTGCTGCCTTTTCTGCCTGTAGAACTGGTCAAGATGGCGTTGGTGGTCGCCGCCGTGCGCGGTGGTGGCCGACTGTTCGGCCCGCGCTGAGCCCCCGCTGCCCAGCCGTCCTTCTGTACCGAGGATCACGCGCCACGCTGCACCGGCTGGTAGAATCACACCGATGAGACCCCGCGGCACCAGAACGCGCGAGTGGTTCGGTCTGTTCGTGCTGCTGCTGGCGGCGTCTGCGACATCCACGTCGCTGCAAGTGCCGGTGCCCGGCCGAGGCACCAGCCGGCCCAATGCGGCGCCTGGTGAACCCGCTCTGCCTCCGACCCTCACCCCCGTCTTCGAATTCCACAGCAGCTTCTGGATGAATCTGCATCACTTTCTCTATCACCAGGCACGCGGGCTCGCCGCATCGTCCCCCACAGACGCCACCGGCGAGTTGCACATCCAACCGGTCGGCGCCGAACTGACGCCGGTGGAAGCGGCCGACTGGCAGTGCGCGCTGGACTACTACCGCGCAGAATTTGCCGGGCGCGACCTGGTCTTCTCCACTGACCTGGTGCGGATCAAGAACCGGCTCGCGGAACTGCAGAACGCTCGCGACCTGCAGCAATCCGGCCTCCGCCCGGAACTCGTGGCTGTGCTCGAGCGTGCGGCTGCGGTCTATCGCCGTCACTGGTGGCCCGCACACGACCTCCAGAATCGCCTCTGGGTCGCGGAGGCCGCGGCACTGGTCGAACGATTCGGTCCGCCCCTGGCGGAAAAGCTCGCCGCGGTCTACCAGACGCCCTGGCCGGCCGGGCGCATCTGGGTCGACGTGACGCTCTACGCGGGCCGCACCGGCGCCTACACATCGCTGGACCCGCTGCATGTGACCCTCGCCAGTGCCGAGCCGCGCAATCAAGGTCTCGCAGCCCTGGAGGTGCTGTTCCACGAAGCCTCCCACGCCTTGGCCGATCGTGTCCGGGAGACCATCGAGCAGCGCTTCCGCGCACGGGGCAGCCCCATCCGGCGCGACCTCTGGCACGCCATTCTTTTCTACACCACGGGCGAGATGGTCCGACGAACTTTGCACGAGGCTGGCGAGCAAGCCTATCTCCCCTATGCCTTCCGCTACGGCCTCTATGTGCGCGGCTGGGAACAGTACCTGCGCCTGATCGAGCAGTACTGGAAGCCGTATCTGGACGGGCGCGCCGACTTTGAGCGCGCGCTCACCCGCCTGGTCAACGCGTTCTGAGCCGCCCACACTAGGTCCCGTGACGGCGACTTTGCAAAGCTCCGTTTCCGTGAGAAAATGCCGGGGGCGTTGGGAAGTCCTCAGTGCAACCTTCCCGCGAATTGGTTTCCATGTCGCGTGCTTCGTCAAACAGTTCTGCCCACCGCGCCGACGCGCCCGCTTCGGCACAACCGGCCACAGAACCCCGCGTGATTCGTGTGGCGCACTCGCCCGATGCCGACGATGCCTTCATGTTCTACGCCCTGGCCACCGGCAAAGTGACCACCCCGGGCCTGAAATTCGTCCACGTGCTCGCCGACATCGAAACCCTGAACCATGCCGCCCGGGAAGAACTCTACGACGTGACCGCGCTCAGCTTTTATGCCTACGGTTTTCTCCATCACAAGTATGTTCTGCTCGACTGTGGCGCCAGCTTCGGGGAGGGCTACGGGCCGGTGCTGGTGGCCTCCCACCTGCTCAAGCGCGACGACCTGGCCCGGCGTCGCATTGCCGTCCCCGGCCTGTGGACGACCGGCTACCTTGTGCTGAAGTTGTGGGCCCCAGAAATTGAAGCGGTGCCAATGGCCTTTGACAAAATCCTCGACGCCGTGCGCGAGGAAACCGTGGACGCCGGCCTGCTGATTCACGAAGGTCAGCTTCTGTTTCCCCAGTACGGCCTGCACCGCATCGTGGACCTCGGGCAATGGTGGTTGGCCGAAACCGGGCTGCCGCTGCCGCTCGGCGGCAATGCCATCCGCCGTGCCTTGGGGGTCGAACTCGGCCGCCAGGTGGCCCGGGCGATTCGCCACAGCGTGATCTTCGGTCTGGAACACCGCGACGCTGCGCTCAGCTATGCCCTGCAGTTTGCCCGCGACATGGACGAACACGTGGCGGACCGCTTCGTGGGCATGTACGTGAACCGTTGGACCCTCGGCTACAACGAGCGGGGCCGGCAGGCGGTGCGTGAGCTGCTCCACCGCGCCTATCAGGCCGCGCTGCTGCCGGAAGCCGTTGAGCCGCAATTCCTCAGCGAGGAGGAGCTGTGAATCTGATTCTGGCCAGCACGGGCAGCTATCCGCGCATCGGTGACACCCCCGAACTGCAGGGGCTCCGCCGCGCCCTGGCGGCCGCCGACCGCGGCGAGTGCACACCCGCAGAGCTGGCCGAAGTGGAACAGGAAATGACCCGCCGCGCGATCGCCGAACAGCTCGAGGCCGGCATTGAGCTGCTCACCGATGGCCAGATTCGCTGGTACGACCCGATTTCCCATCTTGCGGGGAAACTCGCCGGGGTCAAGATCAACGGCCTGCTCCGCTTCTTCGATACGAACTTCTACTTCCGCCAGCCGGTGCTCACGGCCCGTCCGCAGCGCACGCGTCCGCTGCTTGCCCTGGAGTATCGCTTCGCCTGCGACGCGCTGGCCGCGCTGGTTGCGGCGCGTTCCGTTCAGGGCACGCCGGTCATGAAGGTTGTGCTCACCGGCCCCTATACGCTGGCGAAATTTTCGCTGGTCGAAACCGACGCGCTGGGCGCACTCGGAGCGCGCGCCCAGGCCTACGCGGAAGCGCTCGCCGAAGAAATCCACTCGCTCGTTGAAGCCGGTGCGGAATTCATTCAGGTGGACGAGCCGGCCCTTGTGAAGTATCCGAAGGATTGGGAAGTGTTTGCCGACGCGCTGCAGGTGCTGGCGGCCGCGCGGCGGCAGGCCCTGCCGCCAGCAAAGCCGTGGCGGCTGGCCCTTCACGTCTATTTCCACGATCCGACTCCTCTCTACGAAAAGCTGGTCGGGCTACCGGTGGACGTCGTGGGTCTGGACTTCACCTACAACCCGCGCCTGGTCGAGGTCGTCGCGAGTGTCGGTTCGCCGATTCCGCTCGGTCTGGGTCTGGTGGACGCGCGCAACACCAGGTTGGAAACTCCCGAGGAGCTCGCCCGGCAGATCGAACGGATGCTGCCGCGCATCCGTGGCGGCCCCTGCTATCTGTGCCCCTCGGCCGGGTTGGAATACTTGCCCCGCGATCGGGCCTTTGCCAAGTTGGCGCTGCTGCAGCGGGTGCGCCAGGCCCTCCACCACTGACCGGGGAAGGGAGCCGTACCGATGAGTCGCGAAAAACTGGAAGCGCTGGGTGTGCATCTGCCGCTGTTCCCCACCACTTCGGTCGGCAGTTTTCCCAAGCCGGACTATTTGGTGCGCGCCCGGGCCGACTTCAGCAAGGGGAAGCTCACACAACAACAGCTTGAAGCGCTGGAGCGGCAGGCCACCGAGTTCTGGATTGAAAAACAGGAAGAGCTGGGCGTGGATGTGTTGGTCGATGGCGAGCAGTACCGCGGCGACATGGTTGCCTATTTCGCCGAGCGCATGCCCGGCTTCATCCGTGGCGGCCTGGTGCGCAGCTATGGCAATCGCTACTACCACAAGCCCATCATCACCGGCGAAGTCCGCTGGCCGGGCCCGATGACGGTGGGTTGGTGGCGCTTTGCTCAGTCCCTGACCCGCAAGCCGGTCAAGGGCATGCTCACCGGTCCGTACACGGTCATGGACTGGAGCTTCAACGAATACTATCCGGACCGCAAATCCACCTGCATGGCACTGGCCGCGGCCATCCGCCGCGAAGTCGAGGCGCTGATCGAAGCCGGCTGCAAAATCATTCAGATCGACGAACCGGCACTTTCCGTTCGTCCGGAAGAGCTGCCCATTGCCATCGAAGCCATGGAGCGCGTCACCGAGGGCCTGCCCGCCTATTTCATCACGCACGCCTGCTATGGCG
>JAIMBE010000001.1 GCA_023511565.1 Bacillota bacterium | reverse complement strand
GATCCGCTTCGCCGTGTGGTGCTCGATTCTGAACCCCGCTACCAGGTGGGTGCCCTGCGCCTGCCTTCAGGCTTTCCCAAACCGTGGTCCGCCAAGGCGGAGCCACCGCCGGGGACGTGCTCACCAGCAGGACGACGAGAGCTCCCGGAGGTCCAGTGTTGGTTCAACAAATCGGTACAGCCATCACGCACGTCGCAGACCTGCTCCCCTGCTATTCTCGCCCCGACCCTGAAGCGGGTCAACCGAAGGCGGCGCGAGAGGGCTGCTCTCTGCGCACTTCAGTGCGGCTAAAAGAAGCGCACGGTGTAGCTGAAACGAATGCCCCGGCCCATCTCCGGCGCCAGATCTTTGATGAACGACAGGTGGTTGCGGTAGAGCTCGTCGTTCAGGTTGAACGCCGTCAGCGAGAACACGTGCAGCCGATGGGGCCGGGCAATGGTGTAACTCGCTTCCAGATTGACGACGGTGTAGCCCGGGGTACGCGTTTCGGTGACGAAAAGGTGGTCCTGCGCAGCGGCCAGCACGATCTCCGGGCGCAGGCTGAAGCCGCGATAGCGAGCCTCGACACCCAGCCGGCCCCGCAGCGGCGGGATGCGCGGTAGGGGCGTGTTTGCCGGCGTGACCACGCCGGTGGTGCTTGAGGTAACAGCACGGGTCAGTTTGGCGTCGACCACATCCAGGCCGCCCAAAAACCAGACGTCCCTGAACAGTTCCACATCGAGCTTGACTTCGCCGCCCAGGAAGCGCGAGCGAGATTGCAGAAACTCCGCTTCAATCAACCCGTCCTCGATGTTGCCGGTCGGGGCGAGAAAAATGAAGTTGCGAATCCCGTAGAAGAAGAAATTCGCTTCGGCCCGGATGTGCCCGTTGCGATGGCGCAGGGAGAGGTCGACGCCGTCGGCGGTTTCACTCGTCAGGTCGGGACTGCCAATTTCAAAGGTGAGCGAGCCGATGTGCGGGCCGAAGTTGTAGAGCTCTTCGAGGGCAGGCGCGCGGAACGAGTGTGTGTAGTTCGCCACGAACGCGCCGCCCGACCACAGTCCCAGGTGCACGCCCGCCGCACCGGAGAAGCCATTGAAGCTGCGTTCAGGCACAGCCCCTTCTGGCGAGTAGCGATTGTGTTCGAAGCGGCCGCCAAACTGCAGCCGAAGGCGGTCGCTCAGCGTCATCTCCTCCAGCAGAAAGGCGGCGAAGGCGGTTTGGTCCACCGGCGGCGCCAAGGCTTCCGCACCGGTGGTGCGGTACGCCCGCACCAGGCCCCAGATACCGAACTGTCCGGAGAACCTGCCGGTCCGACGCTGATCGAACGCCACCCGGTAGACGATCTGTTCATTGTCAAACGTGGTGCCGACCGTTTCGATGCCATCCGCGGTCTCAATTTCCAGGTGACGGTAATCCACGTAGTCCAGGACCACGCGGAGACTTTCGATCGGACGGTCAGGCAGCCGATAACCAGCGCTGAAGCGCGTGTTGTAGCGGCGGACTTTGACGTCCACCAGTTCTTCGGGCACACCCCCGATGAAGCCACTTCCCATGGCCGCGAGAAATTCATCCGGTGCGTGGCCGGCGCCTTCTTCTTCCTCTTCGCTTTCGAATTCTGCGGCGAAGGGGATGCCGTACCGGGCGTCTTCGATCGTCTGACTCACGGCAAAGTAGCCACGATCCCCATAGTAGCCAGCACCGAAAGTGCCATTGGCGGTGCGGATTCTGGAGTTGGGGACCTTGCCGAGGGGCGTGTTGTAGTCTCCGTTGTACTGGCCGCTCGAACTGCCCCAGAACATCCAGTTGTGGTGCCCGTATTCAAAGCTGAGCCCGCCGCCGTAGCTGTGGTTCGACCCGCCCAGGCCTGTGATCGAGCCCGTCATCCCCGGGTGCGGGTGCGCGTGGATTTCATGATGGCGGGAGATGGTGTTGACCACACCTCCAATGGCATTCGAGCCGTAGAGCAGTGTGGCCGGGCCCTTGACCACCTCGATGCGATCCAGATTCAACAGATCGAACGATTCGCCATGGTCGGCCGACTGCGAGCTGAGCGAGCCCGTGCGGATGCCGTCTCGCAAGATCAGAACGCGATCGCCGTCAAAGCCCCGCAGGACCGGGCGGGAGGAACCCGGCCCGAAGCTGCGCCTGGCGACCCCGGGCAGGCCGTCGAGCATCTGGCCGAGGGAAGGCTGTGCGCGAGCCGCCAGCTCGATGGTGTCCAGCGTGCTGATGGCCTGGAAGGTTTCAAAGCCCGTCTGCTCACGCCCGCTCGCGGTGACAACCACCAGTTCTCGCACGGGTGATAAACGAAGGGAAAAGTCGGCCGTGGTGGTGCCGCCAGCCGTGATGGTGACGGTTTGGCGTGCGTCGGTAAGTGCGGCCATGTGCACGCTGACCTCGTAGGTGCCCGGGGGCACGTTGGAGAAGATGTACTCGCCGGCCTCGTTTGTCTCGACAGTCAGTCCGAGCTGGACAATGCGCACAGTGGCATGGTGCAACGGGCTGCCAGTGGCCTCTAGGGTGACCGTGCCTCGCAACGTGCCCGTCTGCGCCACGGCTGCAGGCGCCCACGCGCACAGCAGAACGGCCAGGATCAAAACCGGCAACAAGAAAGACGTGCTCCGCATTGGAATTCTCCTTTCGTTTCGCCAGAAATCCTGAAAGAAATGGGATCGTCTCCGAACAGCCGTTCAGGCCGCACGGAATGGCGAGGAATCGAAGGAGGCAGCGGGCGGCGCACGGGAACAACGGCAGAGCAAAACCGCCCCGGTCGGAACCGTAGTCTCTGCAGCGGGTAAGTTCCAGCAGAGGAAATCCGGCAGAATCAGGCCGGTTGTCGGCACGGCGGCCGGTGCGAGCAGATGCGTGGTGTGGCAAAGCAGGCAGAAATCGGAAACAGACCCGTGCCTGTGAACGCGGCTGGTCACCAGGACCAGCAGCGTCAGCGCAACGAGCAACAAACCCAGAGCGCGGCGCCTGTTCATCTGCCTGTACCTGTGCGCTGAAAACAAATTATACCGTTCCTTCCTGCCGGGATGTGAAAAAAGACGAATCAAGCCCGCAGGTGGTTACCCACCGCCGAGTCGGAGAAAGAACAAACGGGGTCGCCACCTAGGAGACAGGGGCGACCCCGGAGACGAGCTGCTGAATCCCTGAATTCAGTCGCGGCTGCCCAGCCGGAAGACGATCCCGAACGACAGTCGGGCGTTGTGCTGGTTTTCCGTCTGGCCGCTGAACCCTTCAAAACGACTCAGCACGTAGTCGGCTTGGATCAGCCGGAGGGCCACGCGGTCATGGACGTTCACGTCCAGCCCCCCGCCGAGCGCCATACCGAAGGCGTTCTGGCTTTCGCTCGTGCCAAAAGCCTCCGCGTTGGCGCGAATGGCGCCGAACAAGGCGCGCACGAAGGGCGTGACCCGCTCATGGCGTCGATAGCTGATCTGGGGGCCAAACAGGAAGGAATGGAAGTTTGTGTCCAAATCAGCGGTGCCGCCACCAGGAATGTTGATCGTGGGTGTACCATAGACACCGCTGAAGTCGGCCACGAGGCCAAACCAGTCGTTGGCGTTGACCTGCAAGGCAGCGTTCCAGCCGTTCTGATTGAACCCGTCCACCCCCTCGCCGGGGTTGATCCGGGCATACTGGTAGCCGCCAAAGATTTCGACCGCAGGGGTCGTCTGAGCGGCCGCGGGCAGGGAAATCAGCAGCAGAGCAGTGTGCAGGTAGAATAGCTTGCGCATCGGTATTCCACCTCGTTCAGAAATTGGCTCGTCTCAGATTCGGGACAACGCTCCCGAAGAGCGAAAAGGAAGAAGAGGCTTTTGCCTTTCTCCCTGGCTGGGTTCCACAAAATATAGATGCGCCAGAGGTAGTGAGGGGTTTCTTTTGTAAGTCTTTACAAAAGAGAAGGTTGCGCCGCTCACCAGCGGGTGACAGATGAGCGGCGCAGAGAAGACAGAATGGGCGGGCGGCTATTCCCGCTCGCCAAAGCGGAAGACAACACCGGAGGAGATTCGGGCATTGTGTTGGTTGGTGGCTGAGCCGTCCGCAGTACTGAAGCGGGTGAGCAGATACTCGGCTTGCACGAAGCGAATAGCAAGGTAATCACGAACCTTTACATCCAGTCCGCCTCCCACGGCAACGCCAAATGCCGTCTCGCTGCCCCCGACGGCGAAGCCGGGCTGGCCCCCAGCCACGGCCCCGAGCAGGGGTAGCCCGCTTCCACGCACAGCTCCGATCAGGGTGTGCACGAAGGGAATGATGCGCTCGTTCTGACGGGCCGTCAGGCGTGGGCCGAACAGAAAGTAGTGGACGTCACTTTCCACGTCCGTTGCCGATGCGCCCGGTATGCGCACCCGCGGCGTACCGTAGGCGCCGCCGAAGTCCGCGACGAAACTGAGCCAGTTGTTGGCGTTCACCTGAAACGCCGCAGCCCAACCGCTTAGGTTACCTCCGTCGGCCCCTTCGCCCGGGTTGATCCGGGAATAGTGAAATCCTCCATAAACCTCAAAGGCTGGCGTGGTTTGCGCCGCCACGGGCAGGGTGGCGAGTAGCAGAACTCCACACAGCGGCAGAAGCGTACGCATACGAGTTGACCCCCTGAGTGAGATCTGTCGTTCTTGTTCTTTGGGCCCCCACGTTTGGCTGAGCGCGAAAGGTAACGAACCGAGCAGGTCTTCTGCGCTAGACCACCTGCCGGCAGGCGGAATGCTAGCACAAAAGCGGGGAATTTCACAGGTTGCCCACGGCTCGAACCCACGGGTCTGGACCGAGGCTTTGGAGCGCTGAGAGCAGGCCCCGGTGGTCGTTGCAAGCAGCAGCTCTCGTGGCAGTGTATTCCGGGCCACCTGTGCTTGGGGGCGCAGCCCCGGCTTCAGGATTCGGCTCAGCCCTTCAGTTCGCGGGAGCCTCTCACTTTGGGAGATTCGCTCTCCGCATCCGTTTCCCGCAGACCTGCCGTGTCGGGCACGATCCCCGACGATGCGGACTTCGACCCGCTCCCCTTGTCAGAGTCCCGCCCGGGCCTGCGACTCGAACGTGCTGGACTTCTTGGCTTGGCTCTGGGGGATGTCGCACAGCAACTTTCCTTTCTGAAGAGCGAGCTTCCCATCCGAGTTCCGGTTGAGAACCGTTTCTTGTCTTGGCTCAGTTTCAATTCAAGGCGGGACATGCGCAGCGCAGGAGGCAGAAAGAGGAACCGGGGTGGTCGGCAGTGCCGGCCTCCCCGGTTCGAATACATCCCAGCCCGACGGACGTCAGAAGCGCAGTACGATGCCGCTGGCGACGCGGGTATTATTCTGCGTGGCTCCGAACAACTCCGTGCGCAGGTAGTCCACCTGCACAGCGCGCCAAGCGACTGGCCCGAGGCCGATGTCCAGGCCGCCGCCGACGGCGATGCCGAGGGCGACGTCGGAGCTGGTCGAACCGAACACACCGGCACTGCCTCGGGCTGCGCCAAACAGCACGTGCACGAACGGCTCAATCAAGCCCGCATCCACCTTCAGTCGCGGGCCGAAGAGTGCCTGCAGCGTGTTCACACTCACGCCGCTGGGTGAACCGTAGTGCCCACTGAGGTCAGCTACGATACCGAACCAGCCGACCAGCTCTTTTTCGACAGCAGCGTTCCAGCCGTTCAGGTTGACGCCGGTTCCGTTGTTCAATCGCAGGTAGGAATAGCCAGCAAACAGTTCTGTTTCCTGTGCTGCTGCCGGCAAGACCACTGCGGCACATAGCCCGAGCAGAAGTATCAGTCTTCGCATGCTGCACCTCGTGATGATGGAAATGTGCGGGCAGCAGCCAGGCGCGGCCCGCGAGCTGGGCTTCTATTGTGATGACCCATCGAGCCAAGGCGTTGGGCGCGAGTTGCCCGGGCCGCGAAAAAGGTAACAGGGCCACGGGGCGGGTGCGTCAAAGGAGGGGTTCGCCGGTGTGCGGGGCCAGGCTGGTGCGTGTTTGATCCCGCAGCCGAATGATTTCGCGCCAGTGTTCGCGCGGATCGGCGCCGGGCTCCGGGAAAATAGGCGGCAGGATCGTGATCGCGACGGATCCGGGCCGCGGGAGGAGCGTTTCGTCGCGAAGGATTTCACGCACGCCGCGCAGGGCCACAGGAAGAATCGGCCGCCCGGTGGCGACCGCGGCCTTGAACGCACCCAGTTGGAACGGGCGAACCCCGTCGTGAGGCGTGAAGGTGCCTTCGGGAAACACCAGCACACAGTCGCCCGCGCGCAAGGAGCGTTCGACTTCCTCGGCCTGGCGCAGCCGCTGCTGGCGGTCGCCGCGGTCGAAGGCGAAATCGCCCCGGCGTCGCAGAAAATCGCCGATCAACGGCATCGAGGCAACCTCGATCTTCGAGACAAAACGGAATTCCACCGGCAGGGCGGCCATCAGGACCAGAACATCGAAGTAGCTCGTGTGATTGGCCACCAACACCGAGTTGGGATGTCGCTGCAGATGTTCGAACCCGTGCCGACGAATGGGAATCCCGACCAGCCGAAAGTACAGGCGGGAAAGGCGCGAGGTGAACAGCACCACGGCACGGCGCGTCGGCAACAATCGCATAACCGCCCAGGTGGGCAGAAGCCAGAAAACGAACATCAGCAGGGCATAGACGCCGTACAGCCGCACCAGGGCTTGCCGGGCGGTGCGCAGAGTTGCGCGTGCGGCACTGCTGAGGGTCAGCCGGAGCACCTGCCACCAGACGGGTGGGCGTCCCGCCACCAGTCGGCCACTCAGGTAGAGCTGCCGGGTTTCGCTGCGACGAAGTTTTCCGCTGGAGGTTTTGGGGATGGTCTGGGGCGGCAACAGCTCGATGTGGTCGGGCGGCAGGCCCAGCGCTTCGGCGACGCGGTGGCTGATGCGCGCGGCCAGTTGCGCCCGCTGGTGCAGGGATTCCGGTCGAACCTCGGCGGTGATGACCAGCCGTTCGGTGCCCGAGCGTTCATCCGGAATACCGAAGGCCACGACGCAGCCCGGGCGGACACCGGAAACTTCCCCCACCAGTTCCTCGATTTCCTGTGGCGCGATGTTTCGTCCGGCCTTGATGATCACATCTTTGGCGCGGCCGGTGATGAAGATCTCCTCTCCAACGCGATAGGCGCGGTCGCCGGAGTCCAGCCAGCCACCGTCCCGAACCAGTTCCCGGGTGTCGGACGGGTTGCGGAAATACCCCTGGGTGGCGGAGGGCCCGCGGAACCAGAGCCGCCCTTCGGTCCGCTCGGGGAGTTCTTGGCCCTGGTCGTCCACAATTCGGACCTCGTGCCGCGGGATCGGGCGCCCGCAGCTGACCAAGGTCTGAACGTCCGAGGCGCGGGTCGCATCCGCCGCAGGAACCGCGCGGCCGGTGCGCTGAAACGTGTCGCGTTCGATGGAGTCCAGCAGCGGCGGGCGGCCCAGCAGGGGAATGGTCACAGCGAGCGTGGCTTCGGCCAGGCCGTAGACCGGCAGATGCATCTCGTGTCGCCAGCCGTAGGGAGCAAAGCGCTCTGTAAAGCGGCACAGGGTTTCCGGATGGACGGGTTCGGCACCGTTCAGCGCTGCGCGCACATGGCGAAGATCGAGCCCGGCCAGTTCCCGGTCCTCCACTTTCCGTGCGCAGAGCTCGAAGGCGAAGTTCGGCGCTGCGGTCAACGTGCCGCGGTGGTGGTGCAGGGCCCACAGCCAGCGCGCAGGTCGCGTCAGGAAGGCCAGCGGCGACATCACCACCGTGGGGATACCCGCATAGAGCGGCAGCAGCCAGGTGCCGATCAATCCCATGTCGTGATAGAGCGGCAGCCAACTGACGCCGACATCGTCGGGTCGGAGCCCCACGGTTTCGCAGATGGCGCGGAGGTTCGCCAGCAGATTGGCGTGGGTCAGCATAACCCCTTTGGGATGGCCGGTCGAACCCGAGGTGTATTGCAGGAACGCCAGGTCTTCGCCGCGCACGGCTCGCACCGGTGCGACCGCGGTGGCGCCGGCTGTCTGGGCGGTGAGTTGTGCCGCGGTGAGCACCGCCTCGAGCGAGGGCACACGCGGTCGCAGCAGGCGGGCAATCCGAGCGGCGCGGTCAAAGCTGATGAGCCAGCGCACTTCGGCGTTGCGCAGAATCGCCGCCTGCCGGGCGGCGTATTCCTCGAGGCGGTCGGCACGGAACGGAGGATAGATGGGCACGGGAATTCCGCCGGCCAGCAGGACGCCAAAGAAGCAGAAGAAAAAGTCAGCGCTGGTGGGCAGCATCAGCGCCACGCGGTCACCTGCCCGCAGCCGACGCTGCTGCAACGACAGGGCAACCGCGGCAGCCCGGGCCAGCAGCTCGCCGTTCGAAATCACACGCGCTGCATAGCTGGAGGCCTCCGGGCCACCCTCTTCGTACAGGTAAAGATGTGGCGCTGCGGCGGTCTCCGGCCGTGTACCGCGATACCAGAGCACTTCGAGCAGGGTTTCCGCTTCCTCCGGGTGGCGCAGTGTGCGAAGGCCCCGTGCTGGGAGCACCGGCCAGGGGAGCGCGCGGGCCGACGGGGCCAGCTCTGTAGCGGCTTCTGTGCCCGCCTGCTCTGCCGCCGCTTCGGCCGCTTCAACGCGGCCGTTCACCTGCGCCAGCACCGCAGCGACAACATCGCCGACCGTCTCCGCTTCCGCCAGGATCCGATCCGGCAACTGCGTCTGGAAGGTCCGGCCGAGTCGGAGCAGCAGTTCGACGCGCTCCAGGCTGCCCAGGCCGAGGTCCCGCTCGAGATGCAGTTCGGCGATGAGCGTACCCGGCTGCGCCAGTGTTTCGGCCGCCGGACTGCCCAGCTCTTCCAGCAGGGTGCGCAGCGTGGTGCGCACTTCGGCTTCGACGGCACCGGGCTCGAACTGGATTGCAGGAGTCGCCACAGTCCGTCCTCTCCCTCGAGCAAATCCGCTGCGTGCTGGAACTCCCTGGGCTGCGAAAGGGCCGTGCGTGTCATCCCCGGCAGGTTCCCACTGCCCGGGTCGTTAGAAGCGTACCATGGCCAAAGAAGGCTGAAAAGGAAAACCGGAACAGCGCCAAGGGAGACGGTCTTCCCGTTGAGCCCTGTGGCGGTTCCCAACAACCCTGTTATAGTGTCCGCGTCGCTGATGTGGTTGCGCAGCGCCGGCCATGACCGAAGCAAAGGCCAAGCGGCTGTTTCTGATCGACGCGATGGGCTACATCTTTCGCGCCTACCATGCTCCGATGGAGCGGTTGCGCAGCCCTTCGGGAATGCCCACCAAGGTGCCCTACGTGTTCGCGAACATGCTGCGTCGGCTGCTGCGCGAGCATGCCCCGGACTACATCGGGGTGGTGTTCGACGTGGCTGCGCCAACTTTCCGGGACAAGCTCTACGAAGCCTACAAGGCGCAGCGGCCGGAGATGCCGGAAGACCTGGCCCAGCAGTTGCCCTACGTGCGGCGGCTGTGTGAAGCGCTGCGGCTCCCGATTCTGGAATACGCAGGCTATGAGGCCGACGATGTGATTGGCACCCTCGCGCGGCAAGCGGCCGAGCAAGGACTGAATGTGGTCATCGTTACCAGCGACAAAGATATGCTGCAAGTAGTGCGCACGGGCACGCCCGGCGGCACCGGCTCGGTGCACGTGCTGATTCCTACAAAAAACGATTTGCTCGTGGACGAACAGAAGGTGGAAGAGCTGCTGGGCGTCCCGCCGGCGAAGGTCGCCGACGTGATGGCACTGATGGGCGATGCGATTGACAACATCCCGGGAGCGAAGGGCATTGGCGAAAAGGGAGCCCGGGAATTGATCTGCCGCTTCGGGTCCGCCGAAGCGGCCCTGGAACACGCCGCAGAAGTCGAAAGCAAGCGCTATCGGCAAGCGCTGGAGAACAGCCGAGACGCGGTGCTGCTGTCGAAGCAGCTGGCGCAGATTGCCACTGACATCCCGGTGCAACTGGAGCTCGAGACGCTCCGCCGGCAACCGCCCGATCTGGAGGCGTTGCGTACGCTCTATGCGGAGCTCGGGTTTACGTCGCTGCTGCGCGAGCTGGTCGCTCCCGCCGCGCCAGGTCTCCAGCCGAATCAGTACCGGCAGGTCCGTTCGGCGGCGGAGCTGGAAACGCTACTGGCCGCGATCCCACCGGGACGGGAAGCCGCCCTCTGGCTGGCGCTCGACCTGCGCGAGGAGGAAGAAGGTGGGTTCGGCAGCGGTCTGGCGGCCGTGGAAATCGCCACCGAGCCCGGACGCACGTTTACGGCCTGGCTGGATGAGCCGAACGCCCTGCGCGCCGCGTTGCAGCCGTGGCTGAGCGATCCGGCCCGCCCGAAGATTGTCCACGATCCCAAGCTGGCGGAACTGTTGCTGGGGCCGGTGGAAGGCATCCGGCACGCCACGATGCTTTATTCCTACCTGATCCGGCCGACCACGGCAAAGCACGGCCTGGACGACGTAGTGCTGCGGCAGTTCAATACGGCCCTGAGCGGTGCACCTGGCGAACATGCCGATGTTCTGCTGCGACTGGCCCCCCTGCTGCGCGCCGAGGTCGAAGCGCGGGGGCTGCTGGCTGTCTACGAAAAGATTGATCTGCCGCTGGCCCCGGTGCTCGCGCGTATGGAACGCGCCGGCGTGCGCGTCGAACCGGAGGTGCTCGGACGGCTCGCCGCGCGCATGGAAGAAGAACTGGCGCGGCTGGAACGGAAGGTCTTCGAGCTGGCCGGACAGGAGTTCAACATCAATTCACCGCAGCAACTGGCGGAAATCCTCTATGACAAGCTGAACCTGCCCGTGTCGCGCCGAACCCGCACCCGGGGGCGTTCGACCGCCGCCGACGTGCTCGAGGAGCTGGCGGCGAAGCATCCGCTGCCGCGTGCGGTGCTCGAATACAGGGAAGTCGCGAAGCTGAAGTCCACCTATGTGGACGCGCTGCCGCGGCTGATCCATCCGGAAACCGGCCGGCTGCACACGCGGTTTTCCCAGACGGGCACGGCCACGGGCCGGCTCAGTTCTTCCAACCCCAACCTGCAGAATATCCCGGTGCGCACCGAGCTGGGACGCGAGATCCGCGCCGCGTTTGCCGCCGAGCCCGGCTGGTTGCTGCTGTCGGCGGATTATTCGCAGATCGAGCTGCGGTTGCTGGCACATTTCTCGCAGGACCCCGTGCTTTTGGAAGCCTTCCGCAAAGGCGAGGATATCCACGCGCGCACCGCCGCCGAGGTGTTCGGCGTGCCCGCGGTCTCGCAGACCCCCGAGCACCGGCGGATTGCCAAGGTCATCAACTTCGGCATCCTCTACGGCGTCTCCGCGTTCGGCCTGGCCCAGCAACTGGGCATCGAACCCGGCGAGGCAAAGCAGTTTATCGCGGCCTATTTTGAACGGTACCCGGGCGTGAAGCGGTGGCTCGAAGCCCAACTGGACGAAGTGCGACGCACCCAGTACACCCGCACCTTGTTCGGACGCATCCGGCCGATTCCGGAAATCCTGGCCCAGCAGAACGCGCTGCGTGGCTTTGCCGAACGCACAGCACTGAACACCCCGCTGCAGGGTACCGCCGCCGACCTGATCAAGCTGGCCATGATTGACATTGACCGACGGCTGCGACAGGAGCAGTTCCGGGCACGGATGATTCTGCAGGTGCACGACGAGCTGTTGTTCGAGGTGCCCGAAACAGAACTGGACCGACTCCGAACCATGGTCCGGCCCGCCATGGAGCATGTGGAGACGTTTGCGGGGCCGCTGGCAGTCCCCCTGGTCGTGGACCTGAAGGCGGGACGGAACTGGCGCGATCTGGAGTGAAATTAGAGTCAAGACACCGGCCGCCGGGAGGAGTACAATCGCAGCGCAAGCCCGCCCCGACAGCGCTCGTGAACTGCAACGGTCACTCAGGCGGAAAGGAGGCGACCATGAGAAGCCCTTCGCTGGCATTCCTGCTCGCGCTGGTTTTGTCCGCAGGGGTTGCAGTGGCACAGGAATCCAAGCCGCAATCGCAGCCGCCCGCCCAGGAGCAGCCCCCGGCCGAACCGGCCTTCGTCGTACCCCCCGAAGAAGCCCAGCGCCAAAATCCGGTCAAGCCCGATGAGATCTCCCTTGCGCAGGGCAAGCGTCTCTATGAAACGCAGTGCGCGCTCTGCCACGGCGTGGATGGCCGCGGAAAAACCGAGCTGGCCACCGCCATGCAGCTCACCCTGCGGGATTACAGCGATCCGAAGGCCCTGAAAGATTTCACCGACGGAGAACTGTTCTACATCTTGCGGAAGGGCAAAGGGAAAATGCCCGGGCAAGAAGGCCGCATGCGCGAGCGGCAGATGTGGCATCTGGTCAATTACATCCGCTCGCTCGCCAAGAAAGTCGACAACGACTGAGCTCCGTTGCGGGTGGTGGGCGAGCACCGCCCCCGCACGCGGCCCATGTTCGCTGGCCCGGGCCGCCCTGTGGTAGTCTGGATCGGGCGATCTCTGAAACGGGAGAAATTGGCCATGCAGCATGCCCCGGGCTTCTTGAAACTGGTGCAGGAAGCAAAGCAGCGAATCAAGGAAACCACCGTGGACGAAGTGAAGCGCCGACTCGACAACGGCGACGCGTTCTACCTCGTGGATACTCGCGAAGAAAGCGAATGGAAGCGGGGACATCTGCCAGGCGCGATCCACCTGTGCAAGGGCATCATCGAACGCGACATCGAGAAAACCATTCCCGACAAGAACGCGGAAATCATCCTCTACTGTGGCGGCGGGTTTCGTTCGGCACTGGCCGCGGAGAATCTGCAGCGCATGGGCTACACGAACGTCGTCTCCATGGACGGCGGCTGGCGCGAGTGGACGGCCAAGAACTACCCTACGGAATCCTCGCGTTAGCCACCGAACGATTCCCGGAACCTCGGCGGGACTTCCCTATCGCGACCGCATTTCCGCACCAGCGGGCCATGCCCTGGTGGCCAGGGTGGAAACCACACCGGCGCTGGGCTGGAAGCGAAGATCCGAGACATGGAAGTCGTCACGAAGACCGGCACGCTAAAGGGGAGGAATCCCTAGCGGAGCCAGGCGGCCAACCCGCCGAACTCACGCAACTTTTTCGCCGCTTCACCGGCGATGACTTCCACAGGCACGTTGTAGCGCCGTGCCAGCTCCGGCAGCACAGCCCGCAGCGGCACCAGACGACGCTCACCCCCGCATGCGGGACAGGTGCGGTCCGCAGAGCGGTCGACCCAGAAGCAATTCTGGCACTGGCGGAGTCTCCCGCCGAGCCCACGCACCACCACCAGCTCACGCGCCATACCCTCCTGGATGCGGCGCAGGGTTTCATCGGGACCGACCACAGCGCGCGTGCCGTTGGGATTGGCGAGCAGCCGCTCCACCATCCGCAGCTCGCGTTCCCGCTTCCAAGCCTCGATTTCCGGCTCCAACCGCACGGCCAGCTCTGCCGATGAAAGGTGGGTCAGATCGGCCCGGACGAGCAAGCTGTGCTCCTGCACCGTTCTGGACAGTTCGTTCCAGACGGAGTCCACGGCCCCCTGTGGACCCGCCACAACGACAGGAGTCAGCTTTTCCTCAGCGGCCCACTGTTGAATCCGGTTGGCCGTTTCTTTGTAGAACTTCTCGAACTGGGCCTCCACACGCTGCTCGAAAACGTCCCGTTGCGAGCCCCGCGTCTTCTGCACACCGGGGTGCGCCGGCGGCACCAGGTGTTTCTTCCGCCATTCTGCACGGTCGATCTGGAAGCGGTGCTTTTCCTGTTCTTCGGCAAAGCCCATCCAGAATTTGTAGAAGCGAGCGCCGCCGCGATCCACGAGCACGGCACCGCACGGCTGGTGCTCATCGAGCAACCAGAGCAGTTGGGTAAACGACGGCCGTCCCCAATGCAGTTCGTCCTCGACAGCCACCTGCAGGGGGATCGTCTGCCAGGTGTCTGGCCCGGCGAAAACCAGGATCCCCCGCTCACGCGGGAGCTGGTTGCGCAACCACTCTTCGACGCGACGGACCTGCTCCTGAAAGAGTTTCTGTTCGGCTCCCGGGATGCGACTGCGTAGTACCCGTGCGCGCGATTTCAGCCAGATCAACACGCCCGGCGGATGCCCCTGATTCCGCGGGTGGGCGGGATTGATGTCCAGGTAGGCGGTCAGGATCGGGTGTGGCAACTGCGGAAGGGAATGAAGGAGTCTGGCGTCGAGCATGGGAACCTCTCCTCGAATGTTCCGTTGCAGGCGATGCAAGAAATCGTTGGCGTTTGTTGCGTGCTGCAATCGTCGCGCCGGTGACCGGAGCGATGCGTCTGAGCTTCCGGTGGCGCGTTTACGGCGGAGGCGTTCTCCCAGTTTGAAGTCAGCGTTCTATTGTACTTGTCTTGCCTGCGGCGCGCATGCCGGCGCGGGCGCTGCTGCGGCCGGTGCGGTCGCAGCGAGCTGGCGCAAGGAGTCTTCGTACGGCGGGCGCGCGATGCCCCGTTCGGTCACAATCGCGGTGATCAGGCGCGCCGGAGTGACGTCAAACGCCGGGTTCGCCACCGGCACGTCGGGCGCAATGCGCACTCCCGCCAAATGAGTCACCTCTTCGGGCCTGCGCTGTTCGATCGGGATGTGCTCCCCGGAGGGGATCGTCCAATCGAGTGTGGACAACGGAGCCGCCACATAGAACGGCACTCCGTGTTCGCGTGCGAGCACGGCCATCGAATAGGTGCCGATTTTGTTCGCGGTGTCCCCGTTGGCCGCCACGCGGTCGGCACCGGTCACAACGGCGTGCACCTGGCCCGTTCGCAGCATGTGTCCGACCATGTTGTCTGTGATCAGCGTCAGCGGGATGCCGTCCTGCTGGAGCTCCCAGGCGGTCAGACGGGCGCCTTGCAGGTAAGGACGCGTCTCCGGCACCAGCACGTGCAGGCGTCGACCCTCCGCCACCGCCATGCGGATGATGCCCAGCGCCGTACCGATGCCGCCGGTGGCCAGCGCGCCGGCATTGCACTGCGTCATCACCTGGCCTTCGTGGGGAAGCAGTGCGGCGCCCAGGCGTCCGATGGCTTCATCAATCGCGCGTTTTTCGGCGTGAATCTGCTGGGCTTCCCGGATCAACTCCTGCTGGATGCGTTCGAGCGGTGCCGATTCAACCAGGAGGGTTTCCAAACGCCGTTTCATGCGGTCCAATGCCCAGAACAAATCCACCGCCGTGGGCCGCGTGGCAGCCAGTGTGCGATGGATGACGTCGTATTCCGTGCGGAGCTCTTCCACCGTGCGCGCGCGGGTGTGCCGCACGCCGAGCGCAACGCCCATCGCGGCGGCCACACCGATCGCCGGCGCACCGCGAATCACCATGTCCGCAATCGCGCGGGCCACCTCACGATAGTCGGTGTACGTGTGGTGAACCACTTCGGTGGGCAGGCGACGCTGATCCAGCATCACTACACCCGCCTCGGTCCAGGCGATGGGCTGCACGACCTGCACGTGTCGCACCTTGCTCTGTCCGCATTCTACCGCAATCCCTTGGCCGGCGCTGTCACCCTGGAGGCCAGTGCCACGCTCCGTTTCTGACCGTGCGACAAAGCTACAGCGGAGCCGGGAGATTGCGGAAGCCGTTCGTGGCAGCGTAGAACTGCACGAACAGCGCGCTGTTGTATCCCAGATGAGCAAAATAGGCGGGCGTGACACTGCCCGCTACGGCGCGCAAGGTGGTGAACGCAAGGCCCACCAGCACCAGCAGAACGACCTGCCACCACGCCCCCCACAGCTGCGCCGCGTGGCTGAACCCGAACAGCGCCCCGGTCAGCAGCACGCCCGCGCGGATGCCGAACGACCGGGCAAGGACAGGATAGAGAAAACCGCGGAAAATTGTTTCTTCGGCCAGCGGGGCCAGCCCGATCGCCAGGCCCATGGTGAGGAAAATGCTTTCGCGAGTGCGAAAGAACTGCTCGATCGGCGGTGGTGTCTCCGGCCGGTGCAGCAGCGAGGCCAATTGCACCAGAATCGCCACCACGGCGCCTCCGAAAAGACTGAGCAGGTAGATCGCAGGCCGCATGCGCTCGCCGACCGGTGCGCCGCGCCATCCTAGCGTGCGCCAGAACGCCGTCGCACCGGCCATCCGCACGCGCACGAACAGATACGCGAACAGCAACGCGAACGTCACGGTCTGCTGCAGCACCAGCACTACTGTCCGCACGTTGGGCTGGCTGAAGAGCTGTTGTGGGTCGGTGCCCCGTGCGTCCGCGATCAGTGTCAGGCCCGCGCCCACGGCCAGACTGCTGATCACGAGGGCTACCACGAAGATCCCCAGCAACAGCAGCAGATCGGCCCAACCCCAGGGTACCCGGAGGTCTTCCGGCAGGTGTACGTCAGGATTCGGCTGCGGGCCCTGCAAGGCGGAAATGTTCCCTTCCGCCGATTCCGGCGCGCGGGCAAGATTGTCTGAGGTGTTTTCGGAATCCCACATCGGTTCGGCTCAGGCGGCTATGAGTCCATCTCCAGCAGGGCGGCGGCAAACAGCGGGAACAGAATTTCATGGTGTCCAGTCAGCGCGTACCCGTGCGAGCCTTTGCCTGCCGTAGGGCGACGGACCACATTTGTCAACGGGCGATAGTGTTGAATGAAGTCAAAATTGGCCGTAGTGATCGGCTCCAGCCGGGTGCCCAGGTTGCGCACGACCGAAACCGCTTTGAGGAACACTTCCGGCAACAGGACGGCCGATCCCCAGTTCAAATAGACCCCACCGGGATGCATCCGCTGCACCAGCGCACAGAACAGACGAAAGTCGTGATGACTGGCTGCACCCAGCGCGGCTCCGTTGGCAGCGCGGTGCATGTGCGGGATGTCCGTGCCGATCGCCAGATGCACCGTGACCGGAATCCGCGCGCGATAGGCGGCGACCAGCACACTCTTGTCGGCATGCCGCGCCCCCAGCCGCGCATGCGACAACAATCGGCCGGCTGCCTCGCCCAACCCGACGCCGCTGCGCGCCGCACCCACTGCCATTTCGTTCAGAAACAGACCGGTTTCTTCCGCCATGCCAAACTGGCCGCGGCCTAGCAACGCGTCCACGTCTTCGCTCGTGTTGCCCACCAGGGCGATTTCGAAATCGTGAATCAGAGCCGCTCCCGTCATCGCGATGCCGGTGACGTACCCGCGGTGCAGCAGCTCGATCAGCAGCGGGGCCAGGCCCACTTTGATGACATGGCCGCCAAGGCCCCACAGGATGGCACGGCGCCGTGTTCGCGCGCGCTGCACCGCGGCCACCAGTTCGCGGAACTCTCTGGCCGCCAGAATGTGCGGCCACGTGTCAAAGAACCTGCGGAGGGTGGTGCCCTGCCGGCTGCGCTGCGCGGTCGGGCGCAGCGGCCGGGCAAAGTCGCGCACGCTGACTTTGCTCTTGCGCCGGGCCAGCGGATAGGTACGCACCGGGCCGAAATCCAACGGACGAATCCGGTAGATGCTGCTCATTGAAATTCAGCACTCTACCCGAAGGCCCGTGCACCGGGCAAGCGCCCCTGCCGATGGCTCCCGAGAAACATTGAGCCCGTCCCGCCTATGGGGCGACGGGACGGGCTGAGGTGTGTCCGCGGCGAGCACCGGCTTACGCAGCAATCTCCTTCACTTTTGCCGTGCCCTTGATTTCAATCCGCCGCGGCAAAGCCGCCGAGCTGACGGGCGCTGAAATCTCCAGCACGCCGTTGCGGTACTCGGCGGTCAGTTTGTCGGCTTCGACACCCTCCGGCAGCGTCAGCGTCCGGGTGAAGCTGCCATAGACCGTCTCCCGATGCAGATAATCCACGTCCTTCTCTTCCCGGTGCAGCTTCCGCTCGCCGGAAATCGTCAGCGTGTTGCCCTGCACCTGGAGATTCACGTCGTTCGGCTCCACGCCGGGCAGCATCACACGGCAGTGGAACCGCCGCGCCTCGCGATCCACATAGGACTCAATCGCCGGGGTGAAGGCAAAGGTCCCAGTGCTCAGCGCCGGACGCTCGTTCGCCCACGGCCAGTTCAGAGTGCCGAAAACCCGATTGAAGAATTCGTCAAAATCACGACGGAAATCAAACAGATCACTGAAGAAGGGATCACGGAGCATCAAGCTGGTCATCGACACACCTCCTTTTTCTGTAAGCGTTTTGCTGCCCACAGAGAAAGGGCCTGCTCAGCAGGGGTGCGAATTTCCATCAGTTCCCTGCTGAATGCAGCTTTTTTATACATGAAAATTCTGTACTTGTCAAGTGATATGAGCCAATTTTTTCTTTTAAGTATTTCTATATAAAAGATTTATTTAGATTAAAAATTTTAGTTTTCATGACTAAGTCAATCTTAGTTTAATCTACTAATATGATGAAGGAAGGCAGCAAGCATGGCACGAGTGGCTTGCCACCACTGCCCATTTTCAGGGTGCGCGGGTTGGATCTATTTGCGAGGCGCGCCGTCTGGTAAACGCCGTGCCAGAGCCTGTCCGGTGTAGGAGCCTTTCACACGGGCCACCTGTTCTGGCGTACCTTGGGCTACGATGCGCCCGCCGGCTTCGCCTCCCTCCGGCCCGAGGTCCACGATCCAGTCGGCTTGCTTGACGACGTCAAGGTGGTGTTCGATCACGATGACCGTGTTGCCCAAGTCCACGAGCCGGTGTAGAACCGCCAGCAATCGTTTCACATCCTCGAGATGCAGGCCGGTGGTGGGTTCGTCAAGAATGTAGAGTGTGCGTCCGGTCTGGCGTTTGGAGAGTTCACGGGCCAGTTTCATGCGCTGGGCTTCCCCGCCGGAAAGCGTGGTGGCGGATTGACCAAGCTGGATGTAACCGAGTCCCACTTCGACCAGCGTGGCGAGCTTCTGCTGGATTTGCGGGATGGCCTCCATCAGCGCGAGGGCCTCGGTGACGGGCAACGACAGCACATCGGCAATCGAGTACCCCTTGTAGCGCACGGTGAGAGTTTCGGCGTTGTAGCGGCGGCCTCGGCAGATTTCACAGGTGACGTACACGTCGGGCAGGAAGCTCATCTCGATGCGTCGCAGGCCATCACCTTGGCAGGCTTCACAGCGACCGCCCTTGACGTTGAAGCTGAAGCGGCCGGGGCGGTAACCGCGTTCGCGGGATTCGGGCAGGCTGGCAAACAGCTCCCGGATCGGTGTGAACACACCGGTATAGGTAGCTGGGTTCGACCGGGGTGTGCGTCCGATGGGTGACTGGTCAATTTCGATGACTTTGTCCAGGTGCTCGGTACCGAGCACGGCGCGGCAGGGGCCGGGCTGGGCGCGTCCGCGATAGAGCCTTTGGACCAACGTGCGGTACAGGATATCTTCGACCAGAGTCGATTTGCCTGAACCCGAGACACCGGTCACGACAATCAGCGTGCCCAGCGGGAAGGCAACATCGATGTTTTTCAGGTTATTGGCGCGCGCGCCGAGAATGCGCAGCAGCGCCCCGTTGCCCGGACGGCGTCGGCTTGGGATGGGAATTTCGGCGGTGCCCGCCAGGTAGCGTCCTGTGAGTGAATCGGGGTGGGCGGCGATCTGGGCCGGCGTGCCCGCAGCGACCAGGTACCCGCCGGCCGATCCGGCACCCGGACCGAGGTCGATCACGTAATCGGCGCGCCGGATCGCTTCTTCGTCGTGCTCCACGACGAGCACCGTGTTGCCCAGATCGCGCAGCCGTGCAAGCGTGCCGAGCAAGCGGTCGTTATCCCGCACGTGCAAGCCGATCGAGGGCTCGTCTAGCACATAGAGCACGCCTCGCAGTTTCGACCCGATCTGGGTGGCCAGCCGGATGCGCTGGGCTTCCCCGCCGGAAAGCGTGGCGGCGGAACGATCCAGGGTCAGATAACCCAGGCCGACGTCGAGCAGAAACTCCAGTCGTTCGGCAATCACGTCGAGCACGCGCGCAGCAATCTGCTGTTGGCGGGGGGTGAGCTGACGTCGAATCGCTTCCACCGCAGGACGCGCCGCACTGATCGGCAGGGCGACGAAATCCGCGATGGAATAGCCGCCCACGCGTACCGCCAGGCTTTCCGGACGGAGCCGCTTGCCCCGGCACGCCGTGCATTCGATAGGCGACATGTACTGCATCAGCCATTCCCGGTAGCTGTCGCTGGAAGCTTCTTCGAGGCTGCGTTCCAGGTACCGGATCACGCCGGGGAAGCGCAGTCCGGGCAGGGCGCGCCCGCCACCGTTTGCAGGGGGATTGCCGTAGAGAATCAGGTTCTGCACGCGCCGGGGGAGCGATTCAAATGGCTGAGTCAGGTCGAAGCTGTACGCCTGGGCGGCCAGCTGGAGCGTGCGTTGCAGGTTGGCCGAGCCGGACCCGGGGCCGAGCGCGCCCTCAAACAGCGGCTTCGACCAGTCCACAATGATTTTTGCGGGGTCGAAGTCGTACCGCGAACCGAGACCATGGCACTCGGGGCAAGCGCCATAGGGCGAGTTGAAGCTGAACGAACGCGGCTCCAGTTGGGGCACGCTGATGCCACAGTCCGGGCAGGCCAGTTTTGCCGAATAGAGGGTTTCCGGGCCGTCAATCACGGCCACAGTGACCAGGCCGTTGGTCAGTTTCAAGGCGGTTTCGATGGATTGCTCGAGCCGTTTTTCGATGCCTGGCCGGACCCGCAGGCGGTCGACGACAATTTCGATGGTATGGTTGCGGCGGCGGTCGAGCCGGATGGGTTCGTCGAGGGGCAACAGCTGACCATCCACGCGGGCACGAGCGAAGCCGGCCCGGGATAGCCGTTCCAGCTCCTTCCGGTATTCGCCCTTCCGGCCGCGGACAATTGGCGCCAGAATCATCACGCGTTCATCGGGCTTCAGTTGCCGGAGCGTCTGAACAATCTGTTCGGTGGTTTGCCGGGTGATCGGCTGGCCGCAGCGTGGGCAGTGGGGGAGGCCCGCCGAGCTGAACAGCACGCGCAGATAGTCGTAGATTTCCGTGATGGTGCCCACGGTGGAGCGCGGCGAATGCGAGGTGGTGCGTTGTTCGATGGAAATCGCCGGGGACAGGCCCTCGACCGAATCCACTTCCGGCCGCTCCATCTGGTCGAGGAATTGCCGGGCATAGGCCGAGAGGGTTTCCACATAGCGACGCTGGCCTTCGGCGTAGATGGTGTCAAACGCCAGCGAGGATTTTCCCGAGCCGGACAGGCCGGTAATCACCGTCAGCGTGTTGCGCGGGATTTCCAGGTCAATGTTTTTCAGATTGTGCTGGCGCGCCCCGCGGACGACGATTTTCTGAAGGCCCATACGCGGTTCGGAACCGGCATTCCAGGTGACGGAGCCAGGCCGCCGGCCATCCCGCCCAAAGCAGGGGCAGCACGGCAACGGCGCCCACAGCCGGGCAGTCTGCGCCCAGCCTAATCTCCCAACATAGCAAGCTGCAGGGTCGGAATCAACCGGCAGGGAACGCTTCTGGCTGTCGGCCCGGCGGGCAGCGGTTCCTTGCATGCGCCTGCTGCGTCGGGGATAATCCAGCCACCATGCGCGAATTCCGTGGCCAGTCTCTCAGCTGGCAGCTTGCCGGAGGGGTGTGCGAGCTGGCGCTGCATCGCGAGCCGGCGAATGAAATCGGCACGGCCCTGTTGGTCGAGCTGGAACAATTTGCCGCGGCCCTGGAGGCCCTGCAAAACGAGGTCTGCGCCGTGATTCTCTACAGTCGGCTCCGCCGCGGCTTCTGTGCCGGTGCGGACCTGCGCGAGCTGTACCAGCGCATGCAGGGGTTGACAGTCGAGCAGCGCATCGCCGGCGTGCGCCAGTTTCTCGAGCGCATCCACGCCGTGCTGAACCGCCTGGATACTGCGCCCGCAACCACGATTGCGGCCGTGCACGGCATCTGCTTCGGCGGTGGACTGGAGCTGGCGCTGGCGTGCGATGTGATTGTGGCCGACCGGATGGCGCGCTTCTGTTTTCCAGAACTGCGCCTGGGGATTATCCCGGGCTTCGGCGGGATCCCGCGGCTGAAACGGGATGTCGGCAATGCCGTGGTGCGGGACCTGCTGCTGACCGGACGCAGCATCAACGCGCAGCGGGCGCACGCCGTGGGGCTCGTGGCGCAACTCGCCGCCGAGGGCAAAGCGTTGGAGGTGGCCCGCGCCACCGCGCAACAGGTGGCGAAGTTCGACCCCGTCACGCGTGCCGCTGCCAAGCAGTTCATCAAACCGGTGCCGTACGAAGAGCTGCGCCGCGAAATGGATATCTTCTGCGAGCTGTTTGCCCGGCCCGTTGTGGACGAGGGTCTGCGGAAATTTGTGGAATCTACCGCGGCGTTGCCCTATCTGCCGTGAGCGTCGATTCCCGCCGGGCGTGTGCTTCCGGCGCGGGATCAGGTTGGAGACTGTGGTTCGATCGCATCTTCGCTGTAGGGAAAGAGAGAGGCCGGGCCCGGAGCCGCCTCGGCACCCGTCCGGGCCGAAGCGCCCTGGGGGTGGATGCCCCGACCGCGGTATTGCCTGGGCGGTGTGCAGTCGTGTATGAACAGGGGGAACCTCGCGAGAAGCAAAATCGGAACCCGCGGCCGGAGGGCACCGGCACCTGAGCGATGCGCACCGTGGAACAGACACTGGAGGAGATCCTGAACCTGGCGGCAGAACATTTCCGTGTGCCGCGCACGCAGCTTTCACCCGACGACGACTTTTTCAAAACACTCCGCATTGACAGTCTGCAGGCGCTTGAGTTGCTCACGCGGCTGGAGCAGCACTTCGGCGTGGAGTTACCCGACTACGAATTCCAGGGCGTGACCGACTTTCGCACCCTGGCCGATCGGATCCAGGCGAGACTGTAGCCGTCCCGGGATCCCCGAGGTTTCTGCCGGCAGGCAACCTTTGTATACTCTCTGCGTGTGTGCCGCTTTGCCGGCAGGCGTCGGGTTTCTCCCATCGCGATTGTGCGCATGCTGGATCTGAAGCCATACCAGTCGCTGCAGGAAGCGCTGCGGGATGCGCTTGAGACGTTCCACGACCACGTCTGCCTGATCGAATCCGACCGCGGCCGCGAACGACACCGGCTCACCTACGGCCAGTTCCGGGACCTCACCCGGCCGTTGGCCCGGGCGCTGCAGGACACCGGCTTAGGCGCCGACCCCGATCCAACGGCTGCTGCGAACCGCGCCGCGATCATCATGACGAATCAGTCGCGGTGGTTGCTGGCCGCTTATGCGATCCATTACTCGGGCGGCGTGCTGGTGCCACTGGACTACAAGCTGACGGGACGCGAACAGCTCGCGCTGCTGGCGCACAGCCAGGCCCACTATCTGATCACCGAATGGTTTTTCTGGCAGCAGATCACCCGCAGCGAGGGGTTTGCCGATTTCCGCGCACGGTGCGTGGTGGTGACCGACGCACCGGCCGACGCGGAACTGTGTGGCGCAGTGCGCTGGGAGGAGTTCGTCGCGCGCGGGGCCGGCCGGGAGCCGGTGTTCCGGCCGCGCCGTCGGTCGGACTGGGCCTGCATCGTGTATTCCTCCGGGACCGGCGGCCGGCCCAAGGGCTGCGTCCTCACCCACGACAACTATCTGGAACAGTGCTGGTCGCTGACCCGCTGGTATCCGTTCTGGCCCGGCGTGCGCTATCTTTCCATTCTGCCGACCAACCATGCGATTGATTTTATGGTCGGATACATCGGTCCGTTTGTGTGTGGCGCTGCGGTAGTGCACCTGCGCACGTTGCGGCCGGAGTTTGTCCGCGAAGCCTTTGCCACCTACCGGATCACCTACGTCTGCCTGGTGCCTATGGTGCTGAAAAATCTGGAGCGGGGACTCCGGCAGCGGCTGCAGGAGCTGCCGTGGCTGCAGCGACGGTGGCTTGCCGGGCTGGTCAGTTTGAATCGCATGCTCACGCGCGGCCGCCCGCGACCTTGGCTGAGCCGGCGGCTGTTCCCGGCCATCCATCGTGCCTTCGGAGGCGAACTGCTGGCGATCATTGTGGGGGGTGCGTTCAGCGATCCCCAGATGCTGCAGTTTTTCTACGACCTGGGGATTCCGGTCGCCAATGGCTACGGCTTGACGGAGGCCTGCACGGCGGTGACAGTGAACAATCTAAAGCCGTTCCGGCCCGATACGGTGGGGCAGCCGCTGCCCGGCGTGGAGGTGCGCATTGTGCATCCCGATGCTGACGGCATCGGCGAAGTGGTGGTGCGGGGACGGAATGTGATGTCGCACTATCTGGATGATCCGGAGCTGACCGCGGAAACCATCCGCGACGGCTGGCTCTACACCGGCGATCTGGGCCGGCTGGACCGGGACGGACACCTGCAGCTGTTCGGTCGCAAGAAAAACATGATCGTCACCGCAGGCGGAAAAAACATCTACCCGGAGGACATCGAGGCTTTTTTCGAAGGGTTGCCGGTGAAAGAGTTCTGCATCTTTGCCGCGAACTACCTCTGGCCGGCGCGCACACTGGCCGACGAACAGCTGGTGATCGTGCTGCGGCCGGAGCCGGGACAGACCTGCGGTGATGCCCTGCACAGCGAGCTGACCACGCGCAATCGGCGCCTACAGGACTACAAACGTGTCCACGGCTATCTGGTGTGGGAACGCGATTTCCCGCGCACCGCTTCGATGAAAATCAAGCGGGACGTCCTGGCCGCGGAAATCCGCGCGGCCGTGGAACGCTCCGCCATGGTGCCGTTATGACGACCGCAGGGGTGGGTCCGGCGGCCGGGCCGTTTTTCTTCGGTGCGCGCAGCGAGCGTCTGCTGGCGATTGTCAATCCCGCAGCGGGTGGCGGGCGGTGCGGTCGGCAAGCAGCACGGGCCACCGCGCAGCTGCTGGCTGCCGGTGTGCCGCTCGACGTGGCCTATACGACAGCGCCCGGCCACGCCACGCAGCTCGCACGCGAAGAGTTCGCGCAGGGCCGACGACGCTTTCTGGCGGTGGGCGGGGATGGCACAGCCTTCGAAATTCTGAACGGTGTGTTCCCGGAGGCCGGCTCCAGCCGGGTCACGCTCGGACTGCTGCCGCTGGGCACCGGGAACTCGTTCCTGCGCGATTTTCTGCCGGAGCGCTGCGAGGCCACCCGACACGCGCTGGCGGCGATTGCCTCGGGTCGGACCCGCCCCTGCGATGTGATCCGTGCGGTGCATGCGTCCGGCGCGCTCTACTACATCAATCTGCTCAGCATGGGGTTTGCGGCCGATGTGGCTGCGCTGGTCAATCGCCGCTTCAAACCCTTCGGGCGGCCCGGCTATCTGCTGGGGGTTCTGGTGGGGGTACTGATGTTGAGGCGGCGCGCCTTTCCGGTGCGCGTGGATGGCGCGGTGGAATTCGACCGGCGGCGCTGCCTGTTCCTCGCCTTCAGCAACAGCCGGTTCACGGGCGGGAACATGCTGATGGCGCCGCTGGCCGATGCCGCCGATGGGAAGCTGGAGTACGTTCGCTGGGGACCCATCGGCCGGCTCCGGCTGCTGTGGAACTTGCCGCGGCTGTTCACCGGCACGCACATCTATCACCGCCTGGCGGAACGGTGCCAGGCGCAATGGGCAGAATTCCACCTGGACGAGCCCGTCGAGGTGATGGTGGACGGGGAATCGCTGCGGCTGCGGCTGGAGCGCTTGGACGTTCTGCCCAGCGCGCTGGATGTACTGGTCTGACGTCCGGGCCAGAGGAGATGCCCACCCGATGACCACATCGCCCGGCGCACGAACTCGAGCCGTACCGCGAACGGACATTCGCGGCTGGAAGAAGGCGTGGTACGCGTTTCGGGCGCTGGTGCTGTGGGCCGTGAGTCTCCTCCACTTCGGCGTGCTGGCTTCAGCCCTGGTCCTGCTGGCGATTTTTGTCGATCCGCGGAAAAACGATCGGCCACAGCGGTGGCTGTTCCGGAACGTGTTGCGGCTGGCGGGAGTGAGGTTCGAGGTGCGCCGCGCCCCCGGCTTCGACCCGCAGCGCACCAGCTTGTTCGTGTGCAATCACGTGAATCTGTTCGACGCCTTCGTGGTGTATTCGGCGATTCCGCAGTTTGTGCGCGGGCTGGAGCTGGAGTCCCATTTCAAGATTCCGGCCTATGGCTGGATGATGAAGCGGTTCGGCAACATCCCGGTGCCGAAACATCCGACCGCCGCGGATCTGAAGCGGATGTACCAGCGCGTCCGGCAGGCACTGGACGACGGGATCAGCATCATTGTCTTTCCCGAAGGCGGTCGCACGCTGGACGGTCGCGTGGGGCCGTTCCGCGAAGGGGCGTTTCGTATGGCCCAGCAATTCGGCTACCCGCTGGTACCGATGAGCATCGTTGGTTCGTTCGAGTTCAACCGCAAGGGCGACTGGATTCTGTATCCTTCGAAGATCACTGTCTATCTGCACGACACGATCGAAACGCAGGGCCTGCGGAAGGAAGAAATCCCGGAGCTGATCGAGCGCGTCCACGCGATCATCTCCGCGCCCGTCGAGGCCCACATGGGGTTGCGGCGCCAGCCGACGACCGGGCAACGCTTCTGGTGGGAGCAACCTGCGACCGCGCAACCGCAGGATTGAACGCTTCCCAGTTCGGCCCGGCTGCACCTTTTCCCTCCTGGCCGCGAGCACACCCTTTCTGCAGGGGCACGCTGCCGCTCCGGCACGCCTCCCCAGGTCATGGAGCGATCCGAGCCGCTTCTTCACACTACGGTCTCGCGGATTTCCGAGGGCCTGCGGTTGTCGTGGGTGCTTCAGAGGCCGAGGGCCTTGCGGATTTCCTGTTCGTATTCGGGGAAGTAGCGAGCGATGACGCTGAGGTCGAAGGAACCGAGGATTTGCTCTTTCGGCTCGCGGGCCAGCAGAAATTCGAAGGAGCGCCGCACCAGCTCTTCTTCAGGCACGCGACCTGCGGTGAGTTGGCGGGCATAGTCTGACGAGACACGCACGCGGTGCGTGGTGTGTCCGCCGGCCTCTTCTACCACGACGGCGTACTCGCCGGCCGATGCCCTCTGGACGACAATTTTCATGGCCGTACGTCCTCGCGGCTACACAGAGGGCCGGGCGGTGGGCAGCACGCGTCCCGCTCTGGTTTCGCGCCAGGTGTAGTAGATGCGGTGGACAACGGTCAGCGTGGAAAGCACTGCAATCACCCACAGCACCGGCGCCAGGCGATCGAACAGCCCACCGAGGATCAGCAGCACGAGCCGTTCGGGGCGTTCCATGAATCCGACCTTGCACGACGGGATCAGCGACTCGGCCCGCGCGCGCGTGTAGCTGACCATCACCGAACCCGCCATGGCCACCGCCGCCAGAATCACGTAGAAGCCGCGGCCAATCCGCGTGTAGTGTACGACCAGACCGATGTAGAGGGCCATGTCCGAGTAGCGGTCAAAGACGGAATCATAGAATGCGCCGAAGGCGGTCACGCGCCCCATCCGCCGCGCCACCTGCCCGTCGGCCATATCCAGAAAACCGGCGAGGAAGATGAACAGGGCAGCCAATTTGAATTCGCTGCGGGCGAAGAAGACTGCGGCGACGATGTTGCCCACCAGGCCGAGAAAGGTGAGTACGTTGGGGTTGATGCCGGTGGCACCGATCGCGTCCACGATCTTGTTCAGCAGCCACCGGCCGCCTTGGCCAATTTTCTGTGTCAACATTGACGCGGAAGATTCTCCGGCTCCGACCGTCGTGCAAAATTCGGAGCCATGATAAGCGAGCCGGGGCTGCGGCTCAAGCCGTGGACGGTCTGGAGGGCCTCCAGACCGCCCACGACCGGCGCGGCGTCACGGGCAAAGCCGCCTCGAGCCTTGCGCGTCCGCTCACTTCCGGACAATCGGCACTGCGTAGTCCGGCCAGCAGCCCAGCGCGGCTTCGTCGGGCTCGACCACCTCAGCCAACGAACTCCGCGGTGCTCCCTGCGTCGGTTGCGCGATGAATTTCGGGTCCAGGATCCGCGCGATCTGGTCGCGGGCGTCCTGCAGGTGCAACCGGGTGGTTCGATCGCTGGTTTTGGGGATCGCCGCGGCCAGGGCCCGATCGAGTGCGCGTAGCTCGCCGCGGTAGAGCGCGCGGGCATCGTCGTTGACCGGCTGCCGGCCGTTCAGTTTTTCGTTGACCAGATCGAGGTAGGCCCGCTGCAGATTCCGCCGGTAGGCGTCCACCTGCGGGGCGGGAGCCTCCAGCTCGCTCCAGAGGCCGCGGCGGACATCGGCCAGAAAGTCCACCGGACGATACGCCGCCGGGCCATCGACTGCTTCCTGCTCGACCAGGCGTTGCAGGCGGGCATCGGCAAGCAGCGAAGTGAGCACACGGATCTGAGCCCGGCCAAGGCCTTCCAGTGCGCCGGTCGGCGCGATGCGGCGCAGAATCTCCGGCCGGATCAGGAACCGCGGAGTGGTAAAGGCGGCTTCGTTCAGATAGCGTACCGCCGCCGCCTGCCGCTCCCGGGGGACGGGGGTGAAGCGGATGCCATCGCCCTGGCCGGCATGCTTCTGCTGAGAGTAGAAGCCACCGACCAGCGCGGTGACGTGATTCAGTTCGAGCGCCCACTGCCCGAGCAGGCGGCCGTAGAGAATTTCCAGCTCCTCATAAGGCTCGCCCGGCTCGGTCGTGGCCGACAGCAGCAGGTCGGCCACGCGCCGCAGGTTGGCCATGCCCAGGCGGGTAGCGGCGATAGCATCGGCGTCGCCGACCGCTTCGGTCAGCTCGCCCGGGTCGGAGCCGCCCGAGCCAGCCGTCGAAAACCGCAGCCAGGGCTTCTCATCCTGCTGCCGCGCCCAGGCGTCCAATGTTTTCTTCTCGTCGTCCGGGGTGGTGGCTTCCGGGATGGGTTTGTAACCCCACATCACGGCGAAGATGTCGTACGGGCCGATTTCCGGCACGAGCAGCGCCGGGTCAATGCCGTCTTCCGGCTGGACCAGATAGTTGAAGCGCGAATAGTCCATCAACGTGGGGGTGTGACCCATCGTGCGCAACCATTGCGGGTCGCGCAGCTTCTCGAACGGATAGGTGGAGCTGGCCTTCATGTTGTGCGGGAAACCGAGCGTGTGGCCCACTTCGTGGGCGGTGACGTATTCAAGCAGTACGCCAATCAGCTCGTCGGGCATGGGCAGCTTTTGTGCGCGCCGGTCGTTCGGCCCGGCCTGCACCAGGTACCAGTCGCGCACCAGCTTCTGCACATTGTGATAGAACTGGATGTCAGCTTCGAGAATTTCCCCGGTGCGCGGGTCGTGGATGTGCGGCCCGGAGGCGTTTTCGATCGTCGAAGGCAGCCAGCGAATCACCGAATAGCGTGCGTCTTCGGGGCTCCAGTCGGGATCTTCCTGCGGCGAGGGTGGGTCCTTTGCCAAAATGGCGTTTTTGAAGCCCGCCGCCTCGAACGCTTTCTGCCACTTTTCGACGCCGCGCTTCAGATAGGGCCGCCATTTCGGCGGGGTGGCAGGGTCAATGTAGAAGACAATCGGTTTGACAGGCTCAGAGAGTTCCGCGTGGGGGTCTTTTTTTTCCAGGCGCCAGCGGGTGATGTAGCGGCGCTCGACCACGCGGTGGCGGTCTTCCCGGCTGTAGTCGAGCTGACGCACCGAGAAGAAGCCGACGCGGGGATCGTAGAGCCGTGGCTTCATCGGCACCTGCGGCAGCTTCACCATGGAATAGTGCATCAGCACAGTGGCGCTGCCCGGTCGCATGCCCTGAGCTCCGAACGGGGAAGGAGGCTGCGGCGGCTGCGGCCCGGCGGGCGGGTCAATCGGCGAAGTGTAGGTGTGGGTCGCCTCGACGTTGATGTTTTCCGGGAAGCTGACCGCGCGCTCGATGAAGGAACGGCTGCGGTCGAATCCCCGTGCGCGAAGTCGAGCCCGTGCGCTGAGCTCTGCCACTTCCGTGGTGAACAGCGGGGTGACGTCAATCACCATCGAGCCGTTCGGCCCGAAGGCTTCGATGTCGAACGCCATGATGATCGTTTCGTTCTGCGCCGCGTCCACGGCCTGGCGGACGGGATGGTTCGGGTCCGCCACACTCTCATAGACCACGCTGCGCAGCAGGATGCGGTTTCCGTTTCTCGTCCAGCGCACGATGCGGTTGCCGAGCGCCTGACCCCCGTAGCCCACGCCGGGAGTCGTTCGCTTGATCTGATTCACCCAAAGAAATTCTCGCCCCAGTTCTGCGGGCGGGATTTCGTAGTAGAGCTTGTCTTTGATGCGGTGCACGGTGAAGACGCCCGGGTCGGAGACCGCTTCTTTGGTGATGACCTGTTCGTAGGGCTTCGGCTCCTGGGAAGCTTCGCGTGCGCCCGGACGCTGAGGGGCACGGGGTGCTGCCGTCTCACCCTGCGGTGGCTCCTGCGCCGTGGTTGCGGCTGGAGCACCAAACAGCGCCGCTCCCAACAGCAACACGAGCAGCAGGCTGGTCAGCCGGTTCTTCATCGCTACTCTCCTTTTCGTTGAACGTGCTGATATTTCCTTGTCGGGGTCGGATGGCACTCCACGATACGTGCGGTGCAGAACCTCACAACACGGAACAGGTGTGTGTGCCACCCCGCCTAGCTAGACGTGAGTCGGATGGTTGTGGTTTCCGGCTGTCCCAGATTCCGGCAGGGATGCGACCGTGCGCACCGGCGCACAGGCTGTCCTGCTCCGTTGCGCCAACGCCCGCGCTGCGACTACACCTTGGCCACGCTGCTCAGCTCAGCGAGCCATCGCTCCAATCGGGCGTGATGCTCGGGATGGATCTGTTCAAAGTGCACTCCCATCCCCATGTTGAGCTGTGCGTAGGCCACCACACCAGTGACTTCGAGTGTTTCTTCATTGTGCCGGATGGAGACCTGCACACGCGTGCCGCCGGGGAAGGGGTTCAACGTGTCCAGATAACAGCCCGAGGCGCTGATGTCGTAGGTGCGACAGTGTAGCTGCGTGCCCGAGGTGAGATCCACCACACTGGCCTCGGCAATCAGCGAATACCGGGGAGCCCGCTGGACAGAGCCGTTCTGGTCGGCATGTTCCGGCATGGTTCACCCCATGGACTCATACCGGTAGCCTACAGTGCGCAGCGGGGCACCACAAGGGCACGTGTGGCGGGCGTTCCCAGTGCATCAACTGGCAGCCCCGCCGCTGCGCTGCAGCTTGTCCACCACCACCCCCATCGAGTCATGCTTGAGCACGGCGCGGCAAGGTGCCCGCAACGTGAAACGCTGGCTGGGCGGCGACCCCCTCACCCGCTGGACCGCTCGAAACGGAAATGAAGTTCTGGAAAATGACAGACTATCCGGAATTGGAAGAACTGGCGGCCTAGTGAACACGCCGACCGCAGGGTCAAATCCACACTCGCCCCTACGGCAGCCAATGGCGTCCAATGCCGACCGTCGAGAACTTCCCGCTTCACGAAACCGGGTCATGCTCAAGTGCAAGTCCATTTGCAGAAATCTTTAGTTGATTGCGACAACTCCTGCGGCCGAGTCATTCTTCTGGGCCAAACTAGCATCCAGCTTCCATACTGTACATCCATCTTCCTCGAACAGACGGTGGCCGAGGCTTTCCGCCCATTGTTTCCAATCCGCTGAGTCCTGGCTGCATGTGAAAAGATGGGTTGCTTGGAGCCTCCGCAGATATTCTCGTACATCCCCAGTTTCAGGATAACGGGCAGCGCGCCTCTCCGCGTACAGTGCAAGCGCACGAGGAGTGCTGCCAACAAAAACACTGTCGATTGGAAGTTCTACTTTCACTCGCTGATAAAACTTCAAGGGAGCATGTTCTCTAATTTCTGGTCGCCACCCAAAAGACGCAATGAGTGCAACGAGGATAAGAGGAACAGCTGACAATTCATATCTAATGGTCCGCACAGCATAGAGAAGCAGAACGGGAAGGAGAGGAAGCAAATACCGTGCTTGGTGAATTGGCCACAAGAGAATAAACAAGCCGTAAATGGCCAAAAAAACGTGTTCGGCTTCCAACCGTATGCGAACAGAACGCCATATCCCAACGACCGCCAAGCCGCACGTCAAACCAAGTACAATGCTCCGAACTATGATATGCATGTCACCAGCAAGGAAGATACTCATTATTCCGACATAGAATCTAAAATTTTCTTGTATAGAATGCTCCCCAAGTGTTGCGATAGTTATGTATTCCAATTCGCTACGGACAACTAGATTTTGGAGAACAATCAGGCTTGTTGCGATTAAGCCGACCTTTAGAGAAAAAGCTGTAAGCTTTTTTTGATCAATTATGTCCGCGAAAATAACCGATAGTAAAATGAGTGCTCCGAGCGGTCGAGTCCCGTAGGCAAAGTAAGCCGCTATTCCGCATAGGATCCCGAGTCGTAGTCGTGAGGCGTAGAACGTTAAAAACGCCAACAGCAAAAACAAGAGCTCGGAGAATACTGTATTTTTCAAGCCCGTAAGATAGGGATTGAAGCCAATCAAAGCAGCGAGTGCAATTCCAGCCTTAGGCGACAAAACACGGCGATAGGCTAGCCATACCACAGTGGCCAGAAGTGCGAGTATTCCGATATTCAGCCATTTAAAAGGGTCAGGATCTAGGCCAAAGAAAAAGTATATCGGTGCAAGTACAAGCGGCCAAATAGGCGGGTAGGATGCCGGACTGTAGCGGGCGGTCTGGGTTGTATAGATAAACAGGGTTTCGGAGTAAGGTTTACCATGCGCGATATTCCGCGCATGAGTCAGATAAAGTGCGCCGTCGTCGTTGAGCAGTACACCAGGTGTCAGCGTTAGGATTTGCACCACGACGATGCAAGCTATGAGTGCCCATATTGTTTGCGGCATTGCATTTTGTTGACTATGGTTGCTGAAAAGCATGGTTTGGAACAGATGGTTCTCGACTGGCCACACTTTACGTCGCCTGTTGCTGTGGATCAAGTGCAGATGCAGGTGTACTTTGCCGGAAATGGGCGGACATACTCCAAACTGTGGCTTCCCGCGGAGTCGAGGTAGTGCTGGACCTTCGTGTTGCCGGCATCCTTCGCCTCAGCCACCAACACCTCTGCGCCGAGAAACCATCCTTAGAGGAGGAAATCGGCCGCATTGAGACCCATGTCGCCAAGACGCAGGCGACTATGGGCCGCGCTCTACTTCGAGGCTTTCGAGGCGGGACACCTAAAGCCCGAGTTTTGCAGCGAGACGGTCCAGGACCTACGCACCCCGCCAGAGGAGCTGGAGGCCGAGGAGCAGGACTTGGAGGCGCTGCTGAAGCGCCCGGACCTACCCGAGGTCGTCCGGGAACTGCTCCTCGCCGTGGTGGGCGAGTTCGAGAAGGTGATGGCGGAGGGGACGAGGGCGCGAGGATGGCTAAAGGTGAAGGAACAATGGTGCCGGCGGTGGGACTCGAACCCACGACCTAGGGATTATGAGACCCTCGCTCTACCTCTGAGCTACACCGGCGCGCCTCGATTCTTCGATGGTACGGAGCGTTTGCCTGAGGTGTCAAGCTGGGCAGAAGGATTGTCAGGCGCGGGCAGCGCGAACCAATCGCGGTGCGAGCAAAGTGGCGTGGAGCCGCCCCGGCACGTTTCGCAAAGACAGCAACCAGAAGATGTGTGCGAAGGGGCCAGCGGTCCGTTCCACAGAGCAAACGGAAGCGTTCAAAGCCGAGCCGGGAGGACGGGGTTGTCTCAGTGGCACAGCTCGCCACTCGCTGAAACCCTGCGGAGCCGGCAAACCTCGATCCGGTCCCTCGGTGCGCAAGCCCGCCCCCCAGCTTTCTAAACACAAGCGGCATCTGCCCAGCCCCTTCCAGCTTTTCAGCAAAATTCTCTGCGCTCTGTTTGGAGTGCACGCGAGCGTTGCTTGAGGAACACAACGGGTTCCGGGAAAACGTCTGGGATTGTGGCCAGGGCGAGCCAGAACAAGCGCGCAAGCTGTTCAGCCGCGTAGTACGAAGGTACCGTTGACACAACAGTCTGCTGACGATACTTTTCGCCTGACAATTTGGCGGAAGGCTGGCCCTGCCGGCAGAAGCCGGGGGTTTACTCTTTGGACACAAAGTCCAGAAAAACGCCCCGGGAGGGTACACGACCACCTAGAATGTCGCCCAAGTAAGTAAATTTACTTGGGGGTAAAACAATGTCTCGGTGGTCGAAAGTGCTGTTTGTTGTGCTCCTGCTGCTGGTCACGGCGATGGCGCTGCGCAACTTCATCCTTTCTCAAGACGCTCTGAATGCTGGGACGGGCGCACCGGTTCCGCCGACTCCATGGGTCATAGCTGGGACAGGTGCACCGGTTCCACCCACGCCTTGGGGAACTGGCGCACCAGTTCCGCCGACACCCTGGAACCAGAATCCTTGATTTTGTCGGCGCCCCGTATCTAGTCTCCTCTTGCTGAGGTAGAGGCGGTGGTCTGTTTTGTGACCACCACTAGTACGAAAGTTTGATTGACAAGGGTGGGGCCTATCGGGCAAGAATTGCAGCCTGATGATAGGCCCCTACGCCTATTTCGTCTGGACGGTTAGCTTCACGGCACAATTGTATGTTGTGCTGCTTTCCATCGTCCGAGGCGAATTTCTCCGCTACGCAAGCATCAATCTTTACATGCTGGCAGTTGCGACGGCCTCGGCAGCACAGTTCATTACATTTGTGTCGTTCGGATTCGCTTCCTCAGAGTACATATACGTTTACTATTATTCGGATTGTTTGCTGACCGTTCTGCTGTTCTTTGCGATCCTCGGCCTGTACGAGCGGGTCTTCAAGCAGATGGAGGTCAGCAAGCACATTCGAGCGACAGCCGCGTTGTTACTTGCCGGAACTGCCCTGTTTTCCTACTTGGTTATCAATAAAAACCAGTCGTATCTGGGAAGCCGATTCGTTGTGGAGCTGGCCCAGAATCTCTATTTCGTCGGCGTGTTGCTGACGTTGCTGCTGTGGGGGGCCGTCACCAAGCTCAGGGAAACCCGAGCTAGGCTTGTCCACCTGATTCTGTCTCTGGGCATTTACTTCACTGCGAACGCAGCGATTTACGCGCTGCGGAATCTTTTCCCCAGCGTCGAGCTGACCAAGGCATTGATTCCATTGGTGGGCACGTTCCTGCCGTTGGCGTGGGCGTATACGTTCACCTTCGTTCCTGAGGAGGCGCGACTGGCCCCCGCTCGGGTCGCGGCAGTGCACCGATGATTGCTGTCCTCATCCTTCTTGTGTCGCTCTTGGCTTTCGTGCAGTTCTTCCTCTCTTACTGCCGCGCGCTGGTGGCGACCTATCGCAAGTGGGAGCTTTCCGAAGAAGTCCGCAAGCTCACCGGCATCCACGACGCAGAGGTGCAGGCGGAAGCGCTGCCGCGCCTCCGACAGCTTGTGCAGTTGTGTCCGGAATCGGATGACAAGCTCGAGCTGCGTTCGGTGAATACCTACTTCGGGCTGCTCAATTTATTCCGCCTAACGCTGGGCCGATTCCTACCTCCGCTGCACGCCTGGCTCGAGAAGGAGCGGCAGGGGTGCGCCTATTTCATGGCGGTGGCGCTCGACCGGCGCATTGCGCACAATCGTGAGCTGGTGGCGCAGCAGCTTGCCAATCGGCTCTAGTCTTCTCGGAGTCGGCTGACGCCCGCACGCTTCCCCCGCCTCCCCTGTCACGCAACGTCGGCGCATTGTGCCGGAGTCTTGCGGGCTGGTACCATGAGCACAGGCAGGCTGCACACCCCGATGGCACGATCCTCTGAACTGATCCACCAGGTACTGCAAACCATCCGGCGATACCGGATGCTGCGCGCGGGCGACCGTGTCGGGGTTGGGGTGTCCGGTGGCGCCGATTCGGTGGCGCTGCTGCGGCTGCTCGATGAGCTGCGCGAAACGCTGGGTCTGCGCCTGCTGGTGCTGCATTTCAACCATCAGCTTCGCGGTGCAGCCTCTGACGCAGACGAAAACTTCGTCGCGGAATTGGCCACGCAGCTTGGGCTGGATTTTTTCGCCGGCCGCGAAGTGGTGGCCGAACGGGCGCGCGCAGAAGGCTGGAATCTGGAAGATGCTGCGCGGCGCCTGCGCTACGAGTTTTTCGAGCGGGTCGTCCGCGAAGGCCGCGCCGACCGCATTGCGGTGGCGCATACGGCCGACGACCAGGCGGAAACGGTGCTGGCACACATTCTGCGCGGCAGCGGATTGACCGGTCTGGCCGGGATTTATCCGGTCCGCGGAGTGGTTGTGCGACCGTTGCTCGAGGTTCGGCGGCAGATCCTGCGCGAGTATCTGGAGCATCTGGGGCAGCGCTGGCGTGAGGATCCTTCCAATCAAGACGTGACGCGCCTGCGCGCCCGCATCCGGCATGAGCTCCTGCCCCGGCTGGAGCGCGAGTTTCATCCGCAGGTTGTCTCGCATCTGGCGGGTCTGGCCGAGCGCGCGCGGGCCGACGAAGCCTTCTGGTCCGCATGGCTGGAGGAACGCATGGCCGCGCTGGTGCAGCAGACGCCCCTGGGCCTGCGGATTCCGGTCGCAGGACTGCTGTCGCCCCCGGCAGGGCTCGAGCGGGCCGGCGCGGCCGGCAGCGACGCGCTGGCCCGACGAATGGTGCGTCGCCTGGTCGAAACGCTCAAGGGCAGCCGGACACGGCTGACGGCACAGCATGTCGAACAGGTGCTGCAGCTGACGCGCTCTCAGAGCGGCGGCACCACGCACCTGCCCGATGGAGTGGTGGTCGAACGGGAGTTTGATCATCTGATTTTTTCGCGAGTGACCCCCCGCAACAGCCGGCAGGTGCGCGGCCGGGGCTTTCATCCGGCTCCGGTGGCCTACGAATACGAAGTCCTGCTGCCCGAGCAAGGCATGGTGGCTATTGACATTCCCGAAATGCGCCGGCGGCTCTGTCTGAAACTGATTGACTGGGCAACGGCGCCGGGAGAAACTAAACAATGGCCGGGCGTGCTCGACCGAGACCTGCTGCGTCGGCCGATTCGGCTGCGCAATTGGCGGCCCGGTGATGCCTACCGCCCGCGGGGACGTGCGCATACCTGCAAGGTGAAGCGCCTGTTCCAGGAGTTCCGAATCGCGCTGCACGAACGGGCGGGCTGGCCGGTGCTGACCTGCGAGGGGCGACTCGCCTGGGTGCTGGGGATGCCCGCGGCGGAAGAGTTTGCGGCGCGGCCAGGCACGCGCTGCGGCGTGCTCATCATGGCGGATGCAGTCGATGGAATGCAGCAGCCGGGATGAGCGCCTACCGCCCACCCAGGGTTGTCAGGCAGCAGGCGTGCCCGGGCTTACTTGGGCGCCGGCGCGGCATCTAATTCTAGGGGTGGGCAATGGCGCTTGGCACTGAGGACAGAGGGGTAATCCATTGAACGCAGCGGCACGCACCATTCTGTTTTGGGCATTCATGATCTGCCTGGCGGTACTCCTGTGGTACATGGCCTCCACCACGGGGCACTCGGCCAAGGAGCAAACGCCGAGCTATACGGAATTTCTTGCGCAGGTCGAGCGGGGGAACTTGCAGGGCGACGTCACCATCAACGTGGGACCGGTGACGGCAGAAGTCGTCGGCGAGTACCGCGAGCCAGCGCAGAAGTATTCCGTGACCGTGGACAAGGAAGTCCTCAGCTCGCTGACGGAAACCCTCCGCGCGAAGGGCGTGCCGGTGCGCTTCAAGGAGGTCAGCCGGGGCGAGTGGTGGGCCATCCTGGTGAACCTGCTTCCCCTGTTGCTGCTGGCTGCCCTGTGGGTGCTGATGATCCGGCAGATGCAGGCCGGGGGCAACAAGGCGCTCAGCTTCGGCAAATCGCGCGCGCGTCTGCTCACCCCACAGCAGAAGAAAGCCACCTTCAAGGACGTTGCCGGCATTGACGAGGCCAAGGAAGAGCTGCAGGAAATCATTGAATTTCTCCGCGACCCGCAGAAGTTCCAACGCCTGGGCGGGCGCATCCCGAAGGGCGTGCTGCTGGTCGGGCCGCCGGGCACCGGCAAAACCTTGCTGGCGCGGGCCATCGCCGGTGAAGCCAACGTGCCGTTCTTTTCCATCTCCGGGTCGGATTTCGTGGAGATGTTTGTCGGCGTGGGCGCCAGCCGCGTGCGCGACCTGTTCGAGCAAGGGAAGAAGAATGCCCCGTGCATCATCTTCATTGACGAGATCGATGCCGTGGGTCGTCACCGCGGCGCCGGCCTGGGCGGCGGGCACGACGAACGGGAGCAGACGCTGAACGCGCTGCTGGTGGAGATGGATGGCTTCGAATCGAACGAAGGCGTCATTCTGATTGCCGCGACGAACCGTCCCGACGTGCTTGACCCGGCGTTGCTGCGTCCGGGCCGCTTCGACCGCCGCATTGTCGTGCCACGCCCGGACCTGAAAGGGCGCGAGGAAATCTTGCGCGTGCACACGCGCAAAGTGCCGCTGGCCGAAGACGTGGATCTTTCCCTGATTGCCCGAGGGACACCGGGCTTCTCCGGGGCCGACCTGGCCAATCTAGTGAACGAGGCGGCGCTGTGGGCCGCCCGTCAGAACCGCAAGTTCGTTACCCAAGCCGATTTTGAAATGGCCAAGGACAAGGTGCTGATGGGCGTCGAGCGCAAGTCCATGATTTTGTCGGAAGAGGAGAAGCGCAACACTGCCTATCACGAGGCCGGGCATGCCCTGGTCGCGGCGATGATTCCCGAAGCCGATCCGCTGCACAAAGTCACCATCATTCCGCGCGGCATGGCGCTGGGCATCACCATGCAGCTCCCGATCGACGACAAGCATACCTACACGAAGGATTTCCTGGAGGCACAACTGGCCGTGTTGATGGGCGGCCGCGCGGCCGAAGAAATTGTTCTTGGGAAATTGACCACCGGCGCGGGCAACGACATCGAGCGCGTCACTGACCTGGCCCGGCAGATGGTCTGCGAGTGGGGCATGAGCGAACTGGGTCCGCTCACCTTCGGCAAGAAGGAAGAGGCCATCTTCCTGGGCCGCGAGATTGCTCAGCACCGCGACTACTCGGAAGATACCGCCATCCGCATCGACCAGGAAGTGAAGAAAATCGTCACGGCAGCCTACGAGCGGGCCCGCGAAATTCTGCGCACGAATCGTTCGGCGCTGGACCGCATTGCCCTGGCCCTGCTGGAGCGCGAGGTCCTGGATGCGAACGAAATCCGACTCCTGATTGAGGGCAAGCCCCTGCCCGAAAAGGCGCCGCCGACGCCTCCGCAACCGGTCCCCGCCAAGGAGCCGCAACTGGCTCCGCGGCCCGAGCCAAAGCCGGCACCCGGCTTCGCCAAGGGCGAAAAACCGGCCCCTGCGTAAACCACCGACGCTGAGGCGCAGGCCCGACGCGGGGCCTTGGCTGGGTCCCCGGTCGCGGTCGGTCTCCGCAATGTGCCCCACAGCCCGAACTGGCGTAGAATACGCCCATGAGCAAGAAGCCCGTTCGCACGGTCGAGCTGCAGTGTCCTTGCTGCCAGGCGAGCCTCACGATTGACCCCGAACTGGGCATCGTCCTCTCCCACACGGCCGCCCAGCGCGTGCCGGATGTGAACCTGGACGACGCTGCCCGGCTGCTGCGCGAAGAAGCAGAACGTCGCGAAGAAAAATTCCGCAAATCCATCGAGGCGGAAAAACGGAAAGAGGAAATCTTCGACCGGCTCTTCGAAGAGGGTCTGAAGAAAGCCAAGCAAGCGCCGGCAGAAAAACCGATCCGGGACTTCGATCTCGATTAGTGCCAGGACCTGCAGTTGCCGGAGGCCGTTGTTGCGCGGTCTTCGCCGCGCAACTGTGCGGGCCAACACCTATCCGCCGGGGCCAGCGAAACCCGGGGCCACCGCCTCTACCGCCAAATCTTTTACAGCCGGACGAACCCGCCGCAGCACTTCGGCGGGCCACAAGTGGTCGGTCAGCAGGGTGAGCGTACCGTTGCCGAAGTCGCACAGGGCACAGAAAAAGTAGTTCGGGAAGGCAGCGTGGTAGGCGTCGGCGCCGCGGCGGGAGAGTTCGGCTTCCAGGGCCGGGTCGCCGGCCCGCAGGCGCTCGCCGGCCCGCGCTCCGAACAGTTCGTCCGCAAAGCGGGCCAGCAGATTTTCGACGGCTTCCTGCACTGGGGCGTCCACCACGAGGGTGCGCGAGGCAGCCTCGCGGTAGGCAATGCCGTGTGCGCGGCAGTATTCGCGGACGCGGTGCAGGTGGCTGAAGAAGTCCAGCGCCCAGGGTTCCGTCCCCGGCAGTGCGGCGAGCACACGACTCCAGATGTGCGCTGCCGGCTGACCCTGCGCCGGTTCCCCGCGTTCGGCATCGGTCAACTCCAACCCGATGGCGCGCACATCCGGGCCCAGCGGTAGCGGTTCGATGTCCAACCGGTACGAGCCCATGGGGTGGCTCTCCCTAGATGCGGGCCCTGCCGAACTGACGGCGGAATTCCGGCGACTGCTTTCGCAGTTCCAGCCAGTCAAAAAACGCATCCGGGGTTTCCAGCCAGATCCGGAACCAGGTGACGATTTCCTGCTTTTCGGCGCGTTTGTGCGCGTCCACGCGGGGATTTCGCGCGATCATTTCGGCGCGGCGGCGGCCCAGGCGCGCGATTTCTCGGACGCGCTCTGCTGCACGGCGTTCACCGGCCGCGGTGAATTTTCGCAGCAGTTCGTCCAGCCGCACCAGCGTCAGCTCGGCTTCGTCCAGGGTGGAGAAGTGCAGCAGGTCGGCGAACTCTTCTTCGTATTGGCTGATCTCGTCGGCGCGGCGGACCCACAGAACACGTCGCCCGGCCGCTTTCAACACACTGGCGATGTACTCGGCCGAAGCGCGACCCCGCTCGGGTCCCAGCCGCACAATCAACTGTCGTCGAATCTGCTCCACCTCAGCCGGGGTGAAGCGCTCCGCACCCAGCGATTCGGCGATGGCCAAGATGGCTTCCTTCTTGGTGGGCGTGCGGGAGCGGGCCATCAGCGATTCTTTTCTGCCGGGGGCTTCGAGTCCAGCGGGGCTCCGACCGATTCCTGTTCCACCGGAGGCAGCTCCGCAAGCCGTTGACGGTAGCGCGCCACGTTGGCGTTGTGCTCGCGCAGCGTTTTGCTGAAGAAGTGTCCGCCCTGTCCATTGGCAACGAAATAGAAATACTCCGTTTCCGGCGGGTACAGCGCGGCACGCAGCGCTGCCTCGCCAGGGTTGGCAATCGGTCCCGGCGGCAGTCCGCGGTAGCGGTAGGTGTTGTAGGGGGAATCGTAGCGCAGGTCGCGCAGCAGCAGCGCACCGCGGTAGCGGCCGGCCCGCTCGAGCGCATAAATGACGGTCGGATCGCACTGCAGCGGGTAGCGCTTTCGCAGGCGGTTGTAGAAGACGCTGGCGATCAGGCCGCGCTCGTCGGCCACGGCCGTCTCGCGTTCGACCAGCGACGCCAATGTGACTAGCTCCAGGGTCGAGAGTCGGTGCGGATTCCCTCCCGGCTGCCCGGCCACGGAGTCCCACACCTGCCGGAACCGGCGCACCATGGTCGCCACAATTTCTTGTGCGGTGACGCTGCGTGGAAATTCATACTGCGCTGGAAACAGGAAGCCTTCCAGATTGATCGCAGCCGGGGCTAAGTCGCGGATCAGCGCCGGGTCGTTGGCTGCCTGCAGGAATTCTTCGCGGGTGACCAGAGCGGCTTGGGCCACGCGGTCCGCGACCTGGAACATCGTGCTGCCTTCGGGCACCAGCACCGTGTGGTATGCCACTTCGCCCGCGACCAGTTTGTGCAGAACGGCGAAGCCGGACGCCGGGTGTTCGAAGCGATACTCGCCTGCCTGGGGCCGTGCGCGCCGCAGTCGGCACAAGGCTTCAAACGCCACCGCGCTGCGCACCACGCCTTTTTCTTCCAGCGTGCGGGCGATGGCACGCACCGTCGCGCCTTCGGGGATCTCCACGTAGATGCCTTCCCGTGGAAAGTTGCCGTAGGGCAGTCCCAGCATCACGCCGAGCCACACAATCCCGGCGACAAGGATCAGAAAAGCAATCAGCCCGATACGGCGCGGCCAGCTCATATCCCTTGCTGTCTGGCCCGCTGCTGCTCCAGGTAGTCGCGCAGGAGGATGGCTGCGGCCAGTTCGTCGTGCGTGCGCCGGCGGCGTTTGCGTCCCTGATGTTCTGCCGAGATCTGCGCGGCTTCCCAGCTGGTCAGCCGCTCGTCGGCCAGCTCCACCAGCACGCCCAGCTCTTTTTCCAGCCGCCGAGCGAACCGAGCCGCTTCGACGGCCATGTCACTTTCCCGTCCATCCAGGTGGAGGGGACAGCCCACGACAATCTGTCCGACTTCGTGTTCGCGGACGAGCGTGCGTAGCCGGCGGACATCTTCCCTGCGATTTCTTCGCTCCAGCGTCCCCAGCGGCTTTGCCGTGAGTCCCAGCGCATCGCTGACAGCCAGGCCGAGCCGGCGCCGGCCATAGTCCACAGCCAACACGCGCGGGTGTGCGTGGCGTGCCGCGATGCGTGCGGTTGGTTCCGGGCGTTTCATCGAGACATTATACTGCCCGTAGCGTGCCGGTGCACTTCATCCACGCCCGCAGGGCTCGCTGGGGAACGATTTCGCTCGGGCTGACGGCCGCGTTCGCCGCGCTCCCACAGCGGCCAGAAGCCGAACCGCTTCATCTGCTGATCGAGCCCGGTGCGCTGCAGCAGCGCTTCGACTTCGCTGCGGGTGAGCCGTGGTCCGATGCGCACTTCGCGTTCGGCGATGCCGTAGACCGTCACTGCGGCGAGCGCGGTATGCCGCTTCAAGCTCTGGAGATCCACCTTATCCAGGGTGTCGGAGCTGGCGTGGTAATTCGTGATGTAGTTGTGTTCCTCCTGTGTGGCCACCAGCGTAGGGATCCCTTCGAGCAGGAAGTCGAAATTATCGGTACCGAGGAAGGCGTCAGCGGTGTGCGCATGGGCACCCCACGATTCGATGGGTTCGAGGATTTCGCGGAGTGCCGGTTCGATGTCGGCGCGTCCGCCGAGCGAATAGCCCACGACCCGCCCGATGCCTTCATCGAAATTCACGTAGGCCACGATGCGGTCGAGTTCGGCGCGGTGCTGTTGTACATAGCGCCAGGAACCGATCAACCCTTGCTCTTCGCCGGACCAAAGCACGAAGCGCAGCGTCCGCCGGGGCCGCACTCCGGCAGCGACGAGGGCCCGGGCGGCGTCAATCACCAACGCGGCGTTGCAGCCATTGTCGAGCGCACCGGTGCCCAGATCCCAGGAATCCAGATGCGCGCCCAACAGGACAATTTCCTCGGGGCGTTCCCGTCCCCGGATCTCGGCCACAACGTTGCGCTCTTCGACGGGTCCGCCGATGCGGTTCGGCAGATCGAGCCGCACGCGCACAGGTCGTCCGGCGGCCAGCAGACGAGCGATGCGCTGCGCGTCTTCCCGCGCTACCAGCGCCTGGGGCAACCGGTCGATCCGCCCAAGGAAATTGTTCACGTGGCGGTAGAGCAGCTGGTGTTCGCGTGAGGACATCCAGAGCACGGCTGCGGCGCCGGAAGCGATCGCCTGATCCAGGATGGCCGGGGCGCGGCTGTATTCGTCGAACAGGTCCGCCCAGGTGCGAATCACCTGCGAATGCACCAGCAGGATTGAACCGGACGCCGGCCGTGCACGGACGAACTCGGCTTCGGTGCCCATGCCCACGTCCACCAGGTCGGCCTTGAGGCCGCCCGGAGGTGTGGGCGGCGACCAGCCCAGCGAGACGGCGTGCACGGGGAATGCGTTCGGGGCGATCACCTCGAGCCGCGTGGCGCCTTCGCTCCAACTCGAGGGCAGGGTGAACGGTTCGGTGTGAACGGTGTCCACGCCGGCCTGTCGAAATGCGGCCACGGCCCATTCCACCGCACGGCGCATCGCCGGTGTGCCGCTCATCCGCCCGCCAATTTCATCAGTCAATTGCCGCAGATTTTCTTCGATGGGACTCGGCCCGAGGGCAGCAGCCAGTATTTTCCCGACCGCGGCATCCTGGCGCTGCGGCGGTGCAGGCAGCGCGGCCAGCAGGGCCACGGTCAGCAGGCTCGACCCCAGGACGACAGGCAAGCAACGTCTTGGCTTCATCGGTGCGCTCCCCAGGTAAGCATTCGAACGGGCTGCAGGCCGTGCCAGTATACTCGCTTTGTTGGGCTGCGATGTTTCTTCATCACCTGTGCGGTCGCCGCGCGGTCATCGTGCCGCCACAATGGCGTCGGTGACGCGGGCGACCTGAACCATTTCCGCCACGTCGTGCACGCGCACGATGTGTGCGCCGCCGAGAATCGAAGCGGCCACCGTCGCTGCGGTACCCCAGGTGCGCGCTTCGGGTGGGGCCTGGTTCAAGGTGCGACCGATAAACATTTTGCGCGAAGGACCCACCAGCAACGGGAAGCCCAAGGCAGCGAGCTCAGCCAGATGCGCGAGCAGCTCGAAGTTCTGCGCATAGGATTTGCCGAAGCCGATGCCCGGGTCGAGGATCAGTTGTGTGCGACGCAGGCCCGCGGCGATCGCCCGGCGCACCGCTGCGCGCAATCCTTGCTTCACGTCCTGCAGAACGTTGTGTGCGAAAGGTCCCTGCTGCATCGTGCGCGGTGTGCCGCGCATGTGCATCAGCACGACCGGCAGGCGGTGGCGGCGGGCGACTTCGGCCAGGGCCGGATCGGTGCGCAGTGCGGAGACATCGTTGATGATCTCGGCACCAAGGGCCACCGCGGCTTCGGCCACGCGCGCCTTCTGGGTGTCAATCGAGAGGGGCACGGAAACCCGCCCGCGCAGGCCCTCCAGCACCGGCACCACCCGTCGCAGCTCTTCCTCGGCGCTGACGCCTTCGGCGCCGGGGCGCGTGGATTCACCGCCGATGTCGAGCAGGTCGGCTCCGGCCTGTTCCAAGGCGATGGCGTGCGCGATGGCGGCTTCCGGCGCCAGGTACCGGCCACCGTCGGAGAAGCTGTCGGGCGTGACGTTGACGATGCCCATCAGCAGTGTCCGGTCACCCAGAACGAGCGTCCGCGAAGGCAGCCGCAGGCGAAATCGGCGTCTACGCATGGCTCGCTATTAAACCACAGCCACGACTGGAATGCGGCGCGCGGACAACGTTCGCGCGCGTGCCAATCAGGGACTGGCCGGTACGTAGTAGCCGGCGCGATGGGTAAGCCGTGCTTCAGGGTTGTCACGCACCTCGACCCGGAGGGTTCTCCAGCCGGGTTTCTGCAGGCCCGCTGCAGGATAGTAGCCCAGCGTGTACTGAGTGCGGAGGGTATCGGCAATCTGGCGATACACGTCGGCAAGTGCGCCGGCTTCGGCAAGAAAATGCAGTTGTCCGCCCACGCGCCGCACCAGCTCGGCCAGGTAGGCCGTGTAGTGTGGGATGCCCGCGTTGCGCGTTTCGACAGAAATCAGCGAGGAGGCGCGGTGGGCAGCCAACCATTCCGGAGTGAGTGCGCGCGGGCGCGGCAGCACGCTGATCACCTGCACCTCGACGCCGGCGCCCGTCAGCCTGCGGCAGACGTCTTCAAAGGTGAGATGGTCGTGCGCAGGCGAACGCGGGGCGGCGCTGGCGGGATTCCAACTCAGGCCGAGATGATTGTCCTGACCGTCTGTGAGAAGCACCATCGCCCTTCGGCCGCTGGCCGGCGCGTCTGCGAACAAGGCTGCAGCCGCCAGATACGCTGCTTCGTAGATGTGCGAGCCCCGGCGCGCCGCCGGCCCTTTGGCCAGCTCCAGGGAATCAATGGCCTGCTCGAGCTGGTCTCGATCCGTGGTGAAGGGCAGCAGCAGCCTGGTTTCGGCAGAAAACGCCACCAGGGCCACTTCGTCGTGCGCGGCGAGTCGAGCCACAAGCGCGCGCGCTGCCTGTCGGACGGCACGGAGTTCACGGTAGATGCTGGGACTGATGTCCAGCAACAGAACGATGCGCGCCGGCATGCTGGCGGCGTCGAAATGTTCGATGGTCTGTTCGATGCCGTCTTCGAAGACGCGGAACTGGTGGGCCTGCAGGCCCTGCATCGGCGTGCCATCCGGTGCCAACACATTTGTTGTGACAACTACCAGGCTCACCTGAGCACGAATTCGCGTCGGTTCTGTGGTCCGCCGCTCGGCCGTGTTCGATGGCGGTGCCGTCCGTAGCTCGCCGGTGGTTCGGTTCCGACGGTATTCCACGTGGCGGTCGAGCCGCTCCGCGCGCGGCAGCTGGAAACGCTGAGCTGCGGAAACGCTTGCCACCAAGAGAATGGCCAGGATCCATCCGGGCATCGGGTTCAGTATGCCAGAAACAGAGAAGCAGTCGCGGCCGCACGGGTTGTTTGACGGCGTTGTGGGCTGGCTGATAGATTGTTGGATTTGTCCTGTGGGGAGGGCCCACTGCGTACGCGAGCTCCCATCGGGTGGACAGTGTGGATCGCCGTGGTGGCCGGGCTGGCGATCGCCTGCAGCGTCCGCACGCGCCGCGTGGCGACACCGGAAGCGACACTGCCGGCGCGGAATGCCACGCGCGAGGATTTGATTCAGGAATTCAACCGGCAAGCCGAAGCGGTTCACAGCCTCACCGCCCGCATCGAACTGCAAGCGACGGTCGGCTCGGCCTACCGCGGGTTGATCGAGGAATATCGCGAAGTGGGCGGCTTTCTGCTTGCCCAACGGCCGTCGAGCATCCGCGTCATCGGGCAGGCGCCCGTCGTGGGCAAGAATCTTTTTGACATGGTCAGCGATGCGCAGACCTTCCGCATCTTCATTCCTTCCCGAAACCAGTTCCTGGTCGGTGCCGCGGTCGCCCCGGCCACTTCCGAGAAACCGATCGAAAACCTGCGTCCTCAGCATCTGCTGGACGCGCTGTTCTGGCAGAAGCTGACCGACCCCGGGCGCGTCCTGCTGGAAGAGTTCGATGCCCCACCAAGCCGCTACTACGTTCTGACCGAACTGCGCCCGGCTTCAGCGGATGCCGGCTGGGAAATCGCACGCAAACTGTGGTTCGAGCGGACCGATCTTTCCCTGGTCCGGCTGCAGTATTTCGGCGCCGCGGGTCGGCGACTGGCCGATATTCGCTATGCAGAGTGGCGCACCGTGGCCGGTGTGCGTTTTCCCCACCGAATTTTGCTCGAGCGGCCACAGGAAGATTACCAACTGACGCTGGGGCTGAACCGGCCGCGGCTGAACGAAACGATCGCCGCCGAGCGCTTCCGGCTCGAGCCACCGCCCGGCACAAAGCTGGTTCGCGTGGGCGATCGCCACGGGGAAGCGGACCGATGATTGCGCAGATGATTGTCCGCAATCTGTTCCACCGCAAGCTGCGCACGCTGATCAGCGTGCTGGCGGTGGGGGTGGAGGTGGCGCTGGTGGTGGTCATGGTCGGGCTGACCACCGGGATGCTCCAGGAAACCGCCAAGCGGATCGAGGGCATCGGTGCCGACATCATGCTGCAGCCGCCATCCTCTTCCATATTTCTTGCGTTCAGCAGCGCTCCCATGTCCATCCGCATCCGGGACCGCTTGAAAACCATCGAGGGCGTCCGGGCAGTGGCGCCGGTGCTGCTGCAGTCGAGTACCTCCGGTGGGCTCGATGTGGTGTACGGAATCGAGCCGGAAAGTTTCCGCGCGGTTTCCGGAGGATTTGTGTTTCACGAGGGCCGTGAACTGCGCGAGGGCTACGAAGTGCTGGTGGACGATTGGTATGCGGCGGCCCGTCGGCTCCGTGTGGGCGACACCCTGCAGTTGTTCGGCCATGATTTCAAGGTGGTCGGGGTGGTCGAGCACGGCAAGGGCGCCCGGTTGTTCGTTCCCATCCGAACCCTGCAGCAGCTGTTCGGCGCCGTGGACAAGGCCTCCCTGTTCTTCATCAAGTGCGTCCGTGCCGGGCAGACCCCGCACGTGATGGGAGAGCTGCGGGCCTTGTTTCCTCGGTACGAGATCCGGCCACTGAAAGACCTGCTTTCGATGATGACTCCCTCGAGCCTGCCGGGGCTGGAGGCGTTCCACCGCTCGATGATTGCGCTGGCGGTTGTGATCGGTTTTCTGGTGATCCTGCTTTCCATGTACACGACAACGCTCGAGCGTACGCGCGAGATCGGCGTGCTGAAAGCGCTGGGGGCTTCGAAAGCCTACATTGCACGGATCTTTTTGGTGGAGAGTGCGTTGCTGTGTGCTGCGGGGATCCTGGCCGGGGTCGGGCTCAGCTATCTGGCCAAGGGGGTGCTCACCAGCATCTTCCCCACCCTGTCGGTGCAGATCACGTCTGTGTGGCTGCTGCGCGCCGCGGCAATCGCTCTGGGAGCGGGCCTGGCCGGTGCCGCCTATCCGGCCTGGTTGGCCAGCCGTCGCGACCCGATCCAGGCCCTGGCCTATGAGTAGAGGGCCGCTCGCGCTGGCGAGCTCTGCAGTTCAGCGATAGAATACGACGGCTTCCCGGAGTCGGACTCCCTCCGGAGGAACTCGTTGGAACCGATTCTGAAAACGGAGAACCTGTGGAAGATCTATCGCTCGAGCCAGGTCGAAGTGTCCGCCTTGCAGGGCGTGAATTTTGAGGTCTATCCGGGTGAGTTTGTGGCGGTGATGGGCCCCTCCGGATGCGGCAAGTCGACGTTGCTCTATGTGATAGGTGGACTCACGCAGCCTACCCGCGGGCGCGTGCTGGTGGATGGCAACGACCTGGCTGCCTTGAGTGATGCCGAACGGACCCGTTTGCGGCGACACAAGATTGGTTTTGTGTTCCAGCGATTCAATCTGCTTCCCACGCTGACCGCCCGCGGCAATATCGCCATCGCCCAACACATCCACGGGAACGGGTTCGATCCGCATCGTTTTGCTGTGATCACCCGCATGCTGGGCCTAACCGAGCGACTGCAGCACCGGCCCGCAGAGCTTTCCGGTGGCGAGCAGCAGCGGGTCGCATTGGCACGCGCCGTGATCCACGAGCCGAAACTCCTGCTGGCCGATGAACCCACCGGAAATCTGGATACGCGCAACTCGGAAATCGTCCTGGGCATGCTGCGCCAGCTGAACCGTGAACTGGGTCAGACGATTGTGATGATTACGCATAACCCGGAAGCCGCCGCCTACGCCAGCCGGGTCGTTCATATGCGCGACGGCGTAATTGTGGACGGCATCCCGGCCGATTAGCGATGCGTCGCGCCTGGAGCATTCTGCGGAACACACTGTTCTGGTCCTACGAGCGCGGCTCGTGGCCCTACGACTTGATGGTTCTGGCCATCGTGCTGTTTGTGCTGCTGGTTCCGCGTGGCTGCTTCCATGACCAGCCCCGTGCCGGCCCTCCGTCGGAGGCCTCGGGCCTTGAACTGGTCGCCGAACATTCCAACGGCACACTTACCTACCGCATTCCGGCCGCCTCGCTGGCCGTAACGATCCGCACGCCGGAGCTGGAGCGCGACATCCGCGAGCGGCTCCGCCGCCACGCAGAAGTGCTTGCCAACCGCCACTTTGCTTTGGAAGAGATCCGCGCCATCCGCGACGACGATGGCCAGGTGCTGTATTACGAAGTCCTGGTCCGCCCGTGAGCGCACGTAGCGCCGAGCAACGCGTTGGAATCCGCGGGCCCAGAAACCAGCGGCTGAGCCCCGCGGGCCTTCCCGCCTTGTGATAGGATGCGGCGCCCAAACTCTACCTCGGGGAGGCGTGGCTTTGCGCTTTTTTGGCTGGCAGGACGGCACCAAAACCTTGGCCCGCGGCGGTGGCGCGCGGGCGGCTCTCCTGGGCGGCTTGCTCTGCCTGTTCTGCCTCCTGCCGGCCCGGGCGGAAGTGCAGCGGCGCAGCCTCTTGACCCTGGACGATATCCTGCATCAGCTCGACCGCGAGGCCAGGCGATTTGAAAGTCTGGTCGCGAAGATCGAGCGCACGAAGGTCACCGCAGTGGTGAACGATCGCTCCACGGAGTCCGGACAGATCTACGTGCGTCGCGATGCCCGGATGCTGATCGAAATCACGCATCCGGCTCCACGTACCGTTCTGCGCCGAGGGGATCAGCTCTTCGTTTTCCATCCGCGCACGAACCGCGTTGATGAGTACGACCTAAGCAAGCACCGCGCCCTGGTCGATCAGTTCCTGCTGCTCGGGTTTGGCACCGGCGGCAGCGATCTGAAAAAGGGCTACCGGATCACGCTGCTCGACGAACAGACCCTGGAAGGCAAGCGCGTGGTCTGGCTCGAGCTGATCCCCAAAGCCGAAGCGATCCGCAGCCAGATTGCCAAAATTCATCTGTGGATTGACCTAGCCACCTGGCTGCCCGTACAGCAGAAGTTTTTTGAAACCGGTTCCGACGATTACTTCGAGATCCGGTACAGCGACGTGGTGCGCAACGCACGCATCCCCGACGCTCAGTTCCGCCCCCGCTGGCCCCGCAACGCCACCCGCATCCCGCAGGAACCACACAGCGATCTTCCCACCCCGCACGGGTTTGCTGGGCGTCGGTTCAGGTAGCCAGTTCAGCAAGTTCCGCCAGGGAATGCACTTCCAGGTCGGGTGACACGGAATAGTCCGGCGGCCGGGTCGCGCCCCAGCCGCGTTTACCGGCTCGGCGGTTCACCCAGACCGTGGCCAGGCCCAGGGCCTTGGCGGGAACAATGTCGTGATACAGGCTCTGGGCAACGTGCAGCACCTGGTCGGTTGCCGCGCCCAGCTCGGCAGCGCGTTCCAGGGCCCGCTCGAACATGCGCCGGTCCGGCTTGTAGGCGCGCACCGCCTCCGCGGTGACCACTGCGTCGAACACAATGCCGAGTTGCTGCTGCGTGCGGGCAAACGAGGCGTGGTCCACATTGGAGACAACCATCAGCCGGTAGCGGCGCTGCAAACGCTGCAGGGCCCTGGTGGTATCGGCAAAGGGCGGCCACTCGCCCACAGATTCGGCCAGGGCATCGGCGTCCTCGTTGCTGACCGGCCTGCCGAACTGCTGGCCAATTTCGAAATGCACGGCGCGCAACACGTCCGGGTACAGCCGAAACTCTTCCTGTTGCTCCTGCCGCGCTTCGCTGGTGGCGAAGGCCTCCAGCAGCTCGTCGTCCCGCAATGAGAGCCGGTGGCGCCGTGCCCAGCGCTGGAGCACACGGGCAATACCCAGCTCCCAGTTAATCAAGGTGCCGTAGCAATCGAACGTCAGGACACGAAAGCGAGCAAACTCCAGCATCGCTGCCTCCGCACACAGCATTGTGCCGGAAGGCGACCAGGCTGACGAGCACCAATTTGACCGGCGCGCGGCGGCGATGCGGTACAATCGCTGCGCGCCATTGTGTATGGAACACAGCGGCATCCTTCGCGACCTGATCGTGCTCTATGGCATGGCCATGGCCATTGCCTTTCTGCTGCGCAAGGCAAAGCAGCCCACGATCATCGGCTACTTGATCACCGGTGTGCTGGCCGGGCCGTACGCCCTGCGACTGATTTCAGATGCCCAGGCCGTCGAACTGTTGGCTCAGGTCGGCGTGGCCCTGCTGCTGTTCACCATCGGGCTCGAGCTTTCGTTGAAAAAGCTGGCTCGCACGCAGCAAGTGGTTCTGGCGGCCGGCAGCGTGCAGTTGGTCACCGCCGTGTTGGCGACGGCGGGGCCGCTGGTGGGGTGGGGTTTCAGCGGCCGGGAAGCCGTCTTCTGGGGATTTCTGGTCGCCACCAGCAGCACCGCCGTCGTGCTGAAGGTGTTGCACGACCGCAGTGAGCTGGACACGCTGCACGGCCGTGTCGTGCTCGGTATCCAGTTGTTTCAGGATTTGTGCGCGGTGCCGATGATGGTGTTGCTGCCCACGTTGGCGGCGCCGGGCGGCGGGCAGGCCCTGCGCGTTCTGGCGGCGTTGGTCAAATCGCTGCTCATTGTCGGTGCGATTCTGGTGCTCGCGCGGTATCTGTTCCCACCGCTGCTGCGGGCAATTGTTCTGGTGCGGAGTCGCGAGCTGTTTGTGATTGCATCCATTTTCTTTGCGTTGGGCACTGCGTGGGGAGCGACCCGGTTCGGGCTGTCGCTGGCACTGGGTGCGTTTCTGGCGGGCATTGTCCTGTCGGAATCGGAGTACGGCCATCAGATCATGGCGGAAATCCTGCCCTTTCGCGATGGTCTGACCAGCCTGTTTTTCATTTCCGTCGGGATGCTGATCGATCTGCGGTTCGTGGTGGCGCACGCTGGGGTGCTGACGGCCGTCGCGGTGGCGATTCTGCTGGGCAAGTCGCTGCTCGGTGGGGCCTCGATTGCGGTGCTGGGATTCCCGCTGCGCATGGCGGCGCTGGTGGGCATGGCCCTGGCGCAGGTGGGGGAGTTCAGTTTTGTTCTGTTGAGCGAAGGATTTCGGCTCGGACTGATCCCGGCCGAACGGTATCAGGTCTTCCTGGCCGCTGCGGTGCTCACCATGATCGCCACGCCGGGATTCATTGCGTTCAGCTCGCGTCTGGCGCAATGGCTCGGGCAGAAGGGCGGGCGCCGGCGCAGCCGTTTGGCACCCGATGAGACGACAGAACGACTGCGCGATCACGTGATCCTCTGTGGCTACGGCCTAAATGGCCGGCGCATGGCCCGACTGCTGCGCGAATACAACCTCCCGTACGTGATCATCGAAATGAACCCCCGGTTGGTCCGGCAGGCCCGCGCCGAAGGCGAGCCCATCTACTTCGGCGATGCCAGCAATCCACAAATTCTGAAAGCCGCCGGTGCCGATCACGCCCGCGCCATTGTCTTTGCGATCAGCGATCCTTCGGTGTTGGCCCGGGCGATTTCGCACGCGCGGCTGCGCAACCCCGACCTGCACATCATCGCCCGCATCAAGCGGATCGAAGACGCCCGCGAACTGCGCCAGGCCGGTGCCACCGATGTGATTGCGGAGGAGCTGGAAGCGTGGATGGAGATCGCCGTGCGGGTCCTGCGGCTCTTCGGCGTGCCCCGGGAAGCGGTAGCCGAGCTGATCGGCAACCTCCGCGCCGAAGACTACGACATGGTGCGCCTACTGCCGATCCCGGGTCAGCCTCTCCGTCACCTGGCCCACCTGCTTCCGGAAGTGGATATCGAGCTGTTTATCGTGCTGCCGGGTTCGCCGCTGGTCGGCGCAGAGCTGCGACAGTTGGAGTTGCGCCAGCGCACCGGCGTCAACGTCCTCGCCGTCATCCGCGACCCGCAGGTGGTTCACAATCCGCCCGGGGAGTTTCGCATTCAGGAGGGGGACCAGCTCATCCTGATCGGTTCCCGCCGACAGCTCCACGCCGCCTACGACATCCTGTCCGCGTCGCCGGCCCGCGCAGCCGCTGAACGCACCGACGCTGTCCGCGGAAAATGAACCCGTTGCACTGCCGCGAGGTTCCGATGGCCGCCGAGCCCAACTTCATCTTCTATGATGGTCGCTGCGGCGTGTGCCACAGTTTCGTACAATTTGTCGCCCGGCGCGATCGCCGGGAACGCTTCCACTTTGCACCCCTTGGGGGTCAGCGGTTTGCCGAACTGATCCCGCCGGATCTCCGTACCCAGTTACCGGAGAGTCTGGTGCTGCGCACGCCCGCCGGGGAGCTGTACTATCGCTCCGTGGCCGTGGTGCGTGTGCTGCGCGAGTTAGGCGGTGGGTGGCGTCTACTGGCGTTGGTTCTGCAGTGGGTGCCCGTGGGGCTCCGGGACGCCCTCTACAATCAGCTCGCCCGGATCCGCAATCGGCTGTTCCGTAGGCCGGCCGACGTCTGTCCGCCGCTGCCGTCGCAGTTCCGCGCTCGACTGCATCGCTGACCCGGGCCGCGGTGCAACGGCCATGGAAAGACACCTGGCCAGCACGTCCGGCGTTTTGGCGGGAGGCTGCTGTGGCGGCACGGGCAGGCGAGGCTTGCTCAACCTCATTGAAACAGTTTGCCTGCCCGGGACGTGTTTCCTGCCCCCACGACGAACGGCAAAGGCCTACCTTCAGTTAGACCGGTTTGTAGACACAGAGGGTCGGTGAGAGGAGTCCGAACCTAGTGAAACCAGTTTTTCGGTTTCTGGGAGCTCTGGACGGAAGGGGGCTTCCGGAATGGGCACTTGTTCCGGCACGCGGTAGCGCATGTTGTGTCCGTTGGAGAAATCCAGATACAGCTTGTTCCGCAGTAGCCATTCGGGGAAGTGTCCGAACCGCATCAGCGGATATTTCATCGCCGGACCGAACAGGCGACGGCCCAGGAAGTAGTAGTAGAACGGCACGCCCATGCTGAACAGCCACTGCATTTTGGGCGAGCGGCGGAAGAAATCCAGGTTGTAACGCCAGCAGGTGAAAAAGAACTCCCACTGCAGATCGGTCAGATCGTAGAGCCGGGCACCCGGTTTGCGTTCGAGCCGCGTGTCTTCGAGCGGCACGAACAGCGTGGGCACCACACACCATTTTGCCTCGCGCAGCGCAAACAGCAGATCGAGGGAGGCTTTGGTGTCCTCTGGAGTTTCTCCAGGCAGGCCGAGGATCCAGGTACAGAAGGGGAACCAGTTGTGCCGATTCAGAATTTCCATGCCTTTGAGCACGACGTCGGGCCACTGCTCGGGCCGGAATGGGTAGCCCTTGCCTTTCATGTACTGGCGGAACAGCCGCACCGAGCCAGTTTCAATGCCGATAAACAGGTTCTGGTAGCGCTTTTCGGGATGCGTGGAGGCGGTGTGCGTGTGCACGCTGCGGTCAACGGCAATCTGCAGTTCGGGAATGACCGTGGGGTCCACGACAATCGGCGCCATCGTGCCGTGCGTCAGACCCAGGTACTGCACGCCAGGCACAGCCGCCACGGACTCGAACAGTCGCTTCAGTGCCTGCACGTTGACGCGGAATTTCGGGCCCATCTCGTAGAGGAACAGGTCTTCGGTAACCAGCAGGATGGCATCGGCGCCGTGCGCAGCTTGCACGCGCACGTTTTCTAGAATCCGTTCCAGCGGGATGCTCTTGCCGGCGCGCAGCGCCACCGAACAAAACTGACAGCCGCGGCCGCAGCCGCGCGTGATCTCCACCGCACCGTAGGTGCAACGGCCGCGCAGCGGCGGAATGCTTCCCAGCGGCGGGCTTTTGCCTTCCACCTTGCGCGGTAGCGGCTCGCCGCGGACCGCTTTTTCGAACAGCTCGAGCACGACGTCTTCCGCTTCCCCGTCCACAATCGTGTCCACCCGCCATTCGTCCTGCAGCCCTTTCTTTTCGATCTGCCATGCGCCCGGGCCGCCCACAATCAGCTTCAGGTGCGGCTTGTGTTCGCGGAGCACCGGATGCAGGATCAGCCGGCGGAATTCGGCGGCGTTGATCGGCTCGACGTAGCGCCCGTAGAGGTACGCGTACACGTCAGTGGCGAAGGTGATGCCGAGCGGGTTGTGCGCATGGATGCCGACGACACGCGTCTCCGGCCCGACGAACAGCGGCAACTGGTCTGGATAGCAGACCGCCATCTCCTCCGGGCGGAACCGCTCGAGCAGCTTGGCCTCGATCACCCGCAGACCCTGGGGAACGTAACGGGCCTGGCCATCAGGTTCAATTTCCACTTCCGTGGACCAGTCGGTGCGGAACCATCGCGCGTATTGCGCTGGGAGGGTGGCCAGCAGCATCTGCCGCCAAGTGCTGCGAAGATATTCAGAAGATTCCGAGGTGCTGGCCGCGAGGACAATCTTTCGACCCGGATTCCTCATCCCTGGTCTCACCTGTGGAACGGCTGCTTGTGCATCGCCCCGGGGTCGGCGTGGCGAAATTATCCACCACCTGATGGGCGGGGACAAGCCCAAACCCGCCGGGCGAAGAACCACCCCTAAGCGCGCCCGGCTGCGGAGCTGCGCTGGTAGGTGGCCTCGACCTGCGCGGCATAGCGAGCCAAAACGGCCTCGCGCCGCAGCTTCCCGTTGGCGGTCAGCAAGCCGTTTTCGATGGTGAACGGCTCCGGCACCAGCACAAACCCGCGAATCTGCTTGTAGTGAGGCAGCGCAGCGTTCATGGCGGCGAGCGCCTGCTCAACCTGCTCGGGCCGCACCGCGCCAGTGACCAGCGCCACCAGATAGCTGCGTCCGTGGCCGACCAGTACGACCTGCTGCGCGCCTTCCAACCGACGCAACAATTCGTCCTCCAGCGGTTCCGGCGCCACGTTGTGTCCGGAAGACAGCACCAGAATGTTCTTCACACGACCGAGGATGCGCCAGTTGCCGCGCGCATTCACCTCTCCCTGATCACCGGTGTGGAACCAACTGTCGCGCAGCACCCGGGCTGTTTCTTCGGGGCGATTCCAGTAGCCGGGAAAGATGTTCGGGCCACGCACCAGGATTTCATCGCCTTCGCCGAGCCGCATCTCGATGCCGGGAACGGCCGGGCCGACGTAACCGGGCTCGACGGCGCGCGGGTCGTCCATCGTGCAGATGGCGGTCGTTTCGGTCAGTCCGTAGACCTGCAGCACCGGAATGCCCAGCATCTGGAAGAACCGCTGCGTTTCCACGGCCAGCGGTGCGGAGCCACAAATCAGCGCGCGCAGGTTCGGTCCGAAGGCCCGGCGAATGTTGGGGAAAATCAACGTCGAGGCCAGCCCCAGCCACCAGCGATCGCTGAGTCCCCGGGCGTTGCTGTCGGCACCAAACCAGGCAGCACGGGCGCGCACGAACAGTTTCTGCACGAGTCCGCCGCGTTCGGCCAGGCGTGCTTCGATGCCGCGGCGCACGCGCTCAAGCAGCGCCGGCACATTCAGAAAATAGTGCGGCTGCGCCAGACGAATTTCCTCAGCCAGCCGCTGGAGGTCGGTCGAAAACAGCAGGGTGCTGTTGCGGGAAAGCGAGGTGAGCAGGAGAATCCACGAGCCGGCAAAATTGCAGGGCAGGTAGTGGAAGACACGGTCGGGCTGACTGCGGTGTCCCATCAACTGGTCGAGCCGCGCCATCGTGCACGGCAGCATGAAGTTCAGATTGGCCTGGTTCAGCACCACGCCCTTGGGCTCGCCCGAGGTGCCCGAGGTGTAGATGATCGTGACCGGATCGGACGGGCTGCGAGGCAGCGGCGGAGCGTGCGGGCCCGGCGCCAAGGGCCCGTCGAAGAGCTGCTCGAACAGCATCCGGGGCGGGCCCTCCGGCAGGGCTTGAGCGATCGCGCTGGCCAGCGCCGCGTCGCCGCAGAGCAGCAGCTTCGGCGTGCAATCGCGCAGCATGGCCGCCAGCTCGGGCGCAGCCTGCCGAGCATAAAGCGGCACGACGACAATCCCTTCAGCCATCAGCGCCAGGTCGGCCGCGACCCAGCGAAGCGAGTTGTGGCCGAGCAGCGCGCACCGGTCGCCCGGCCGCAGGCCAGCGGCGCGCAGCCGGCTCCGCGCCTGTGCCACCATCCCCAGCAACTCGGCGCCGCGCACCGTGTGAAGCACGTCGCCGCGCACTTCGCCGAGCACCGGCTGGGTGGCCAGCCGTTGGAGGTTCTCATGGATGCGCGTACGAAAATCCATGGGCCACGACGGCACGCGAGCTCCCTCGGGTTTGGCCGTGCCCGCCCGCTACCCACTGGGCGCAGACCGCGCTGCTGGGGCTTGGGGTGCGGTTTCTCCGGCTGACGACTCGTACTGTTCGATCAGCGCGCGCAGTGCGGAGCTGAGCGGCGGCAGGTAGTCGGTCCAGCAGAACCGGCCTGCGCGCACCGGAAATTCTGGATAGGTGCGCTCGACGGCGTCTTCGAAGTAGCCGCCCATGCGGGCCATGCGTTTCAAATTGCGGACCACCGAGCGTGCGATGCCCGCGGCGATTTCTTCCCGGTCGCGCCAGAGCGTTTCCATCACCTCAAGCAGTTTCGGTTCCAGCTCGGGATCGTCCGCCTCGAGCAGCAGGTGCAGGTGATCGCGGTCGGCCATCAGGTTGCGGATACGCTCGTCCATGGTCACGCCGGCGGAGACGACCCCGGCGGGCATGGCCGTCACGATGCCGTGATAGCGCGAACTGACCAGAAAATCGGCGGCGCGCAGCAGGCTGACCAGCTCGTACATTGTGTAGTCGCTGGAGGCGAAGATCGGCGCCGGCAGTCGTTCGGCCAGTGCGCGGCAGGCTCGGCGGTCCAGCTGCTCCATGGCTACATAGAACAGAAAGCAGGGATGGCGCGAGCGAAATGCGCGCACCGCGCCGGCCAGCGCATCCAGATAGCGACAAAAGGCAGCTTCCACCGCTCGGCCTGAGCGATGGAAATAGATGGTGCGGTAGTGACTTTCGCGGTAGGCGCCGAACAGCCGCCGCGCTACATATTTCACTGCAGACGCCTTCACCGGCCACCAGAACGGATGGATCGGGCAGAGGGCGCACAGCGGCTGGCGACCGTCCCAGCCAGCGGCGCGCAGCACCGGCTCGGCATAGGCGCGCGGATACGGCTCAAAGGTCCAGGCGGTATCGGTGCCGCTTTCCGTCGGGATGTTCAGTTCGCGGAGGATGGCGCGGGATTCTTCATTGCGCGTGATGATCAACGAATCCGCACAGTAGCGCGCCACCAGGCGCCGCAGCAGCGGGTCCATCTCGCCGGCTTCGGCACCATAGCCCACCGAGAGCTTGTTTTCCACTGCGGCGATGCCCAGCGCGCCGACCATCATCGTGGTCAGCGCATTGGCGAATTTCGACTTGAACATGGAGCCTTCACAGGCCACGACGCCGTGGTATCGCGGCACTTCGCGGTTCAGGAACGGCGGGAACAGGTCGGGCAGGTGGACCTGTTCGCTGCCGGCAAAGTAGCCGCGGGTGAGCGCGAAGTTCTGCGTCATCACGGTGAGTTGGCAGCGCTCGGCGCCCAGGAGGTGGCGCACCTGCCGCAGCATCTCTTCCACGCGGACGTCGGCGCCGGTGTTCCGCGTGCCGTTGTAACCGGCAAACAG